>JAFWNS010000026.1 GCA_017510225.1 Bacilli bacterium | reverse complement strand
GTTAGAGCACTTGACTGTTAATCAAGGGGTCCTAGGTTCAAGTCCTAGTTGAGGCGCCATATGGCGAGTTGGTGAAGCGGCTTAACACACTGCCCTTTCACGGCAGCATTCACGGATTCGAATTCCGTACTCGTCACCAATTGAAAGTAACTCCTAAATAGGAGTTTTTCTTTTATATTATTGACATCAAAGTAAATATAATGTAATATTATATTTGCAGAGCTTGGAGCAGTACTCAAGAGGCTGAAGAGGCGCCCCTGCTAAGGGTGTAGGTCGGGCAACCGGCGCGAGAGTTCAAATCTCTCCTGCTCCGCCATTATGAATAAATTCCCTTGTTTAACAAGGGTTTTATTTTTATTTAATATACAAATATGTTATAATTTTATTAAGATTAGGTGATAATTATGTATAAATTATTAGTTAGTGATTTCGATGGTACATTACTTGATAGTGATGAAGCAATTCCTTTAACTACTATGGTTGAGATTGATCGTATTAGAAAAGATGGATGTTTAATTGCAATCTCAACAGGTAGAGTATTAAAATCAGTTATGGATTATAATAGAGATTTTCCATTCATTGATTATGTTATTTCATGTAATGGTGCCTATGTATATGATGTTAATAATAAAAAAGTAATATATAAAAAGAGTGTTTTAGCGTCTGTAATTAAGAAGTTAAAAAAACTATATGGAGAATATGATATAAATTTTTGTGATACAAAGTATTGGTATTTTCTTCATGGTAATAATAAAGAAAGACCTTTAGAAGAAAGAGAAAGAAGAATTAAAGACTTTGATAGTTTCTATGAAAAGAATAAATCTAGTATTTATAAAGTAGAAATATTATTTGATGATAAAAAGACTTGTGATAGGGTATATGATGAAATATTAGAATTGAATTTAAAAATAACTATTAATAAATTTATATATAATGATTATATGTATGGAGTAGAAATAACTCATAAAGATGTAGATAAACTTATTGGTATAGAAAAAATATGTAATAAAAATAAAATATCTTTAGATGAAGTTATAGGTATAGGAGATAGTGATAATGATATATCTACTATTAAGAATGTAGGTATGGGTGTATGTGTATCTAATGCTTCTAAAGAGGTTAAAAAGATTGCTAAGATGAAGACTAGTTCTAATGATACTAAAGGTGTAGAAAAAGTTATTAAAAAGTTTTTATAGAGGTGTTTTATGAAAATTATAGTTAAAAAAGATGATACTTTACTTAATTATTTATATAATAACTTAGATATGCCTAAAAAACGTATAAAACAATATTTAACACATGGATCTATTTATATAAATAATAATAAAATAACTAAATATGATTATAAAGTAGTTACTGGTATGACTATAAATATAGATACTACTAATAAAAAAGAATTACCGTTTGATATATTATTTGAAGATGAAAATATTATAGTAGTTAATAAACCTAGTGGATTACTTACTATTGCGACTTCTAAAGAAAAAGAAAAGACTTTATATCATATGGTTAGACAGTATTTAGTTAGTAAGAATAAGTTTTCTAAAGTATTTATAGTACATAGATTAGATAAAGATACTAGTGGAGTAGTAATACTTGCGAAGAATAAGAAAATTAAAGATAAATTACAAGAAAATTGGAATGAGTTTGTAAAACTTAGAGAGTATACTGCGGTAGTATCTGGACATCCTAAAAAGGATGAAGATACTATAATACAAAATTTAAGTGAAACTAAAACTAATTTAGTTTATGTTAGTAAAAATGGAAAAGAAGCTATTACTAATTATAAAGTTATAAAGAAAAATAATAATTATAGTATGTTAAGTATTAAAATATCAACAGGTAGAAAGAATCAAATAAGAGTAGCTCTTGCTAGTATTAATAATCCAATACTTGGTGATAAAAAGTATGGAGATAAAAAATCTAAGTATTCTAGACTTTATTTACATGCTAATAGATTAAAAATATATTATCCAATTATAAAGAAAGATATTTTATTTGAAACACAAGTTCCAGTAGAATTCAAAAAAATAATGAATAATAAAAAGTAATGTATAAAAATATTATTTTTACTCATTATATTAATGGGAGGAATAATATGAAAAGATTAAGTAAAGTTTTATTATCATTATTTTTTGTTTTGGTTTTAGTTGGATGTGGTAATATGTCAAGTACTCCAACTAAGAAAGTTGAAGAGTTTTTAAGTAAATATCAATCTATGGATAGTGATGTTTTAGCTCAACTTGATAAAGTTATATCTGATGATGGTTCTATGAATGATAAACAAAAGAAAAAATACAGATCACTTTTAGAAAAACAATATCAAAATTTATCTTATAAAGTAAAGGATGAAAATATAGATGGAGATAATGCAACTGTAGAAGTAGAAATAGAAGTATTAGATTATGCTACTGCACAGGCTGAAGCTAAAAAGTATTATGAAGAACATAAAGATGAGTTTAAAGATAATGATAAGAGTGATTCTTTAGTAGAAGATGCAGAGGAGTCTATAGATAAGGTGACTAGTTATATTGATTATAAGTTAAAACAATTAGAAAATGTTAAAGATAAGACTAAATATAATATTACTTTTAACTTAGAAAAAGATAATGGTAAGTGGAAAGTAATGGACTTATCTGATGAAGATATTCAAAAAATACATGGTTTATATGGAGTATAGAAATGAAATTATTAAATAATTTCATTTTTTATGTGTTAATAACTAAAAAACTTCTTTTTTTTTGCTTGTATATTTGATATAATATTATATAGAATAGAGGGTGTTTGTATGCTAGGTAGGATTCTAAAAATTAATGATAATAGCATAGTTATTGAGTTAGCTATAGATATTAGTAAACAACCTAATTTGATGAATTTGCATATTGTTTTTGAAGACGGTAATAAAAGAGTAGTTGGAGAAATAGTTAATATTGATCAAAGACAAGTAGTTGCAAATATAGTAGGTGAATTAATTCAAGATGGATTTGTTCCTGGATCTAGCTTTAAACCTTCTTTTAGATCAAAGATAAGATTAATTACATCAGAAGAATTAGAATTTATGTTAGGAAAGCAACAAACAGTAGCAGGAGTTACTTTGTTTGGTACTAGTAATGTATATGAAAATTATAAGATAAATGTTGGTATAAATGATTTCTTTAGTAATCACTTTGCAGTATTAGGTAATAGTGGTTCTGGTAAGAGTTGTGCAGTTGCAAGTATTATACAAAATTTATTTTCTAGGACACCTAATCCACCATTAAGATCAAATATTATATTTTTTGATGCTTTTGGTGAATATACAAATGCTTTTTCTAAATTAGGTGATATTAATAAAGATATAATTTATAAAGTATATACTACTAATGTTAATGATGGTAAGAGTGAAGTTATTCGTATACCAGTATGGTTATTAGATGTTGATGATTTAGCTTTACTTTTAGATGTTGATAATCCAACGCAATTACCTATAATAGAGAAGACTTTAAAACTTGTACCTATATTAACTGGTAATAATGCAGAGGTTGTTAAAAGAAAAAATGATATAATAGCTAGAGCTTTATTAGATATATTACTTAGTGGTAGTGATTCTACTAAGATACGTGATCAGGTTACTGCTATTTTAACTAAATTTTCTACTAATGAGTTAAATTTAGAGAGCAAAATATCTCAACCAGGTTATATTAGAACATTAAAACAATGTTTATATATAGATAAAACTGGTAAAATGCAAGAGATGGAATTAGTTGTTGAATTTATAAGAACTTTTGTATTTGATGAAGAGGAAGAAATTAATCCTAATGCACTTAATAAATTCTATACACTTAATGATTTAGAAGATGCAATGGATTTTGCATTAATTAGTGAAGGAATTTTAAAGAGTGAAAAAGTATTTGATTATGCAAATGTACTTAGTGTTAGATTACATTCTTTAGTTAATAGTGAATATAAAACTTATTTTGATTATCCACAGTATGTAACTAAAGATCAATATATAAAGACATTAACTACTGATAAGATGAGTGGTAAAAAGAGTCAACTTATTAACTTTAATATTAGTTATGTAGATGATAGAATTGCTAAAGTAATGACTAAGATTATTTCTAGAATGTTATTTACTAAAGCGGTTGCTAATCCTAATCGTGGTAGTGAAGCATATCATATTATAGTTGAAGAAGCTCATAGATATATACAAAATGATATTGATAGAAGTATATTAGGTTATAATATATTTGAACGTATTACTAAAGAAGGTCGTAAATATGGAGTATTTTTAGGTATTATTACTCAAAGACCTAGTGAACTTTCTGATACTACTATTTCACAATGTTCTAATTTTATAATACTTAGAACTTTACATCCTAGAGATTTAGATTATATTAAGAATATGGTTCCTAATGTATCTATTGAAGTAGTAAATCAATTAAAGAATTTAAAACCTGGTAATTGTATAGCTTTTGGTAGTGCTTTTAAGATACCTATATCTATGTATGTAGATTTACCTATACCTAGACCTCTTTCTAATAATGTTAACTTAGAGAGTGTTTGGTATAATGCTACTGGTGTTAATAATAATGTAGATCCAAATAGTCCAGCGTCTATTTTAGTTCAAAATAATGAACAAAAGATGGCTACTAGTGATTTAGTTAACATTACAGATAATGTAAATATGTAAAAAAACTTTTGATTTTAAAGTTTTTATGATAAAATAAAGATAGTTAAATAATTGGAGGGATATAAATGGCATTAGATAAAATTAAAAACTTTTTTGGTGGAGATGACGAAGAAACTACAGTAGAAGAAGAATTCTATGGTACTTCTAGAAGTAAATATCATGAAGAAAATGGTGTAGCAGGTTCTAAGATGATGCTTTTAGAACCACGTGCTTATTCTGAAAGTCAACAAATAGCTGACTATTTAAAAGGACGTAGTGCGGTTGTAGTTAATTTAAAGAGAGTTACTCCAGATCAAGCTAAGAGAATAGTAGATTTCTTAAGTGGTACTTTATATGCTATTGGAGGAGATTTACAAAAATTAGGTGGAGGTATATTCTTATGTACTCCTAATAATGTTAATGTAGAAGGTAAAATTAGTGATGAAGCTAATTCTAATAAGACAACAAAAACTAAAAAAGATAAGGATGATGATTTCGATTTTTAGTTAAATATTTCATGAGGTGATTATATGAAAAAATTTAGTTATGAAGATAATGGATATAATCGCAGTGAAGTTAATCAGTTTATTAGTGATGTTATTAAACAGACAGAAGGTATTATAAAAAAATGTAGAGTTCAGAGTGAAGAAATAGAAAAAGTAAGGAAAGAACTTAGTCATTATAAATCACTTGAGGAGAATCTAAAGACTGCTATTATTAAAGCTGAAGAGACTGGCGATAATATTAAGAGAATGGCTAGAGAAGAGCGTGAATTAATTGTTAAGGATGCTAAGAATAATGCTAGTCGTATAGTAAATGAAGCTTTACTTAGAGCAGAGAAAATAGAGAATCAAGCTGATACTTTAGAAAGAAATATGAAAATATTTAAAAGAAAATTAAAAGTTATTATGGAACAGCAAATGGCTGTTGTAGAAGAGATAGAAGTTTTAGAATTAGATCCTAAATAGTTATTAAGAAGAGAAATCTTCTTTTTTTTTGATTATTTTATTTATTTAGTTTATAATTATATAGATGTGAGGGGATTATATGAAAGTTAAATATAATTTATTAGATAAAGATAAAAATAGTAATGGAAGATATGGTACTATTGAGACTAATTATGGTACGTATGAAACTCCTATGTTTATGCCTGTTGGAACACGTGCTACTGTAAAGGGTTTATCTAAGGAAGAATTAATTGATTGTAATAGTGGGATTATACTTGCTAATACATATCATTTATGGTTAAGACCTGGAGAAGATATTATAGATAAATGTGGTGGTTTACATAAATTTATGAATTGGGATAGACCAATACTTACTGATTGTGGTGGTTTTCAAGTATTTTCTCTTGTTAAAAATAAAAATGATATAAGTGAAGAGGGAGTTATATTTAAAAGTCATTTAGATGGTAAAAAACTTTTATTAACACCAGAAAAATCTATTGAAATACAAAATAAATTAGATAGTGATATTGCGATGAGTTTTGATGAATGTCCTCCTGCTAGTGCAACTCATGAATATTTAAAAAACAGTGTAGAAAGAACTATTAGATGGGCTAAAAGAGGTAAGAAAGTTCATAATAATCCTAGACAATCTTTATTTGGTATAGTACAAGGTGGTCCTCATAAAGATTTAAGAAAATATTCTGCAGAAGAGACTGTTAAGTTAGATTTTGATGGTTATAGTATTGGTGGAGTTGCTAATGATGGAGAATCTAAAGAAGATATGTATAAAGCTATTGAGTATTCAACTCCATATTTACCTGAAGATAAAGTTAGGTATTTAATGGGAGTAGGAGATCCAATAGATATAATTGAGTCTGTAATACGTGGTATAGATATATTTGATTGTGTACTTCCAACTAGAATAGCTCGTCATGGACAAGCTTTTACAAGGAAAGGTAAAATTAATTTTAATAATGCTAAATATAAGGAAGATTTGTCTCCTATAGAAGAGGGTTGTGATTGTTATTCATGTAAGAATTATTCTAAAGCCTATATACGTCATTTAATAACTACAAAAGAAGCTTTAGGAGGTAGATTACTTTCTATTCATAATATTAGATTTTTAATAAAACTTACTGAAGAAATAAGAGAAGCTATTAAAGAAGATAGATTATTAGAATATAGGGATGAATTTATTTCTAAGTATGAAAAAAAAGACAATTAATAATTGTCTTTTTATATGTAAAAAATTGGTTTATTATTAGATGATTTATTTGTAGTAGGTATATCATCTATATTATTAATAGAATTAGCTATTTTAACAATAGTTTTAGTATTATTTATTATAGGTTTTATTCTATATATAATAGGAATAGCTTGATTTATAACATTTAATGTTTTACTAGTACCATCTAATAAATCTGACCATTTTATTCCTTTCAATAAAGATAGACTTCTTTCTAAAAGATTAGGTCTTATATATGGGTAATTATACATAATATCACCTCTTTATATATTGTATGTAAAAAATAGGCAAAAGTTAATAATTAATTGTTTTAAAGAATAGACAGTTATGTTATACTTATAATAAGATGATAAGGAGGGCTAGTGTATGAATGGTAATGAAAAACCAGTAAAAGTTACTACTGGAGCAAAAAAAGCATCTCGTTTTACTAATTTAATTCATAAAGCAGAAGATAAAATCATTAGTATGCATGATAAACGAGAAATGAAACGCGATAATAAAATACCAGCAAATAACAATGCAATAAATAATGTTAATCCTGCACCTGCAAATGTTAATCAAGCACAAATAGCTAGAAGTGTTAAACCTAGAACTCCGAATAAACCACTTAAAAAATATAGATATGTAGTAATGAATGCTATGAACAAAAAAGAGAGTGGTACTTTTGAAGCAGAAAATGAGAATGAAGTTAGAAACTTTTTAATGTCACAAGATTATAAAGTTATATCTGTAAAACCTAGAGCATCTTATGACATAGAAATAAATGATTATCCAAAGATGAAAGCTAAAGATTTAGCTTTCTCATTAACACAGTTATCTACTTATATAAAATCTGGAATTCCTTTAGTGGATTCAGTAAAGATACTTGAAAAACAATCAACAAAACAATCTAATAAGAAAGCTTTTAGAAGATTAGTATATGAATTATTAAATGGTGAAAGCTTATCTAATGCAATGGCAAAACAACATAGAGTTTTTCCACCATTGTTAATAAATATGGTTAAAACAGCTGAATTAACAGGAGATTTACCTACCATATTAGATGATATGGCAGATTACTATACATCTATTGATAAAACTAAAAAGCAAATGATTAGTGCGATGACTTATCCTATAGTTATATTAACTGTAGCTTTTGGTGTGTTAGTATTTATGCTTACATATTTGGTACCACAGTTTGCTACTTTATTTGAACAAAATAATGCTAAGTTACCAGGAATTACCTTGTTTGTTTTAGGTGTTAGTGGTTTTGTACAAAAATATTATATTTTATTACTTATTATAATATCAGCATTTATAATTACATTTGTATGCTTATATAAAAATGTACCAGTATTTAAAAAAGGTGTTCAAGTGGTATTAATGCATATACCGATTATAAAGAATTTAATTATTTATAATGAAGTTGCAGTATTTACAAAAACATTTGCTTCTCTTTTAAATCATGGTGTATTTATAACTGATAGTATGGAAGTATTATCTAAAGTAACTAATAATGAAGTTTATAAACAAATAATTAATAATAGTTTAACTAATTTAGGTAAGGGAGATTCTATATCAGAATCATTTAGAGGACAATGGGCTTTTCCGGTTGTAGCTTATGAAATGTTAGTTACTGGGGAAAACACAGGACAATTAGGATTAATGATGGAGAAGGTTGCAGATCATTTTCAATCTTTACATAAAACATTAGTAGATCAATTTAAGAGTTTAATGGAACCAGCTATGATTATAGCTTTAGCGACTATAGTTGGTGTAATACTTTTATCTATTGTTGTACCTATGTTTAGTATATATGGACAGATAAAATAGGGGTGTTAACATGTTTTTTGTATATTTACTTTTGTTTTTACTTTTAGGAATAATACTTGGATCATTATTCGTAACTCTTGGTATTAGATTATCTGATGAAGATGAAAAAGTATTTTCTAGAAATCATTGTGATACTTGTTATCACAAATTAACATTTTTAGAAACTATTCCTATTATTTCTTATTTATTCTTAAAAGGTAAATGTAGATATTGTCATAAAAAAATAGATATAAAAAATCCTATAATAGAAATATCTACAGGTATTTTATATGCTCTTACATTCTATGTATTTGGTTTTTCATATGAATTATTAATTGGTTTAGGAATCATTTCTTTATTAGTAATAGTATGTGTAAGTGATTTAACATATTTAGTTATACCAGATGAAGTATTAATATTTTTTAGTGGTTATTTTATTGTTATACAATATTTACGTTTAGGACTAACTGGATTATTTGAACATATAATAATGGGAATATTCTTATTTACAATTATGTATACTATAATGTTAGTAGGAGATAAATTATTAAAGAAAGAATGTCTAGGTGGTGGAGATGTTAAAATGATGTTTCTATTTGGACTTGTTTTAGATCCATTACTAGGAACTTTGACTATCTTCCTAGGAAGCTTTTTAGCACTACCAATCTCAATAGTAATATTAAAAAGAAATAAAAATGGTGTTATACCATTCGGACCATTTTTATTACTAGCTTTTACACTAGTATATTTCACAAAATTAACTCCAGATATGATAATAAACTGGTTAGGTTTTTAAATATAGAAAGTATATACTTTCTTTTTTTTTATATAAATTATATAATATAGGTGGTGGTATATATGGTTAATATGAAAGATAATTTATTAATAGTATGTCCTAATGATGAAAAATATAAAATACTAGATTCTATTAATAAAGATAAACTATATAATATTAAATTTATGACTAAAAAGGAATTCTTTGATAGTTATTTCTTTAAGTATGATTTAAAAACCGTATATTATTTAATTAATAAATATAATTATGATATAGATGTAGTAAAAGTATATTTAAATAATTTATATTTTATAGATCTTAATAAAACATATAAAAATTCTAAATTAAAATTCTTAAGTAATTTAAAGAAAGAATTAATAGATAATAATTTATTAATATTTAATAAAGCTTTTAGAAAGAGTATTTCTAATTATGAAATAGTAGTTAAAAAATATTATGACTTAGATTTATATGAAGAAAATATATTAAACTATAAAGTTAATTATAAATTAACTAATTTTAATAGTGATGTAGTAGAGTGTAATACTTTAGAAGATGAAGTTAATTATGTATGTTTAAAAATAATTGATTTATTAAATAAGGGAGTAGATATAAATAAAATATATTTAACTAATGTAAGTGATGATTATTTATATACTATTTATAAATTATTTTCTTATTATAATATTCCAATTAATATAGATTTTAAAAATAGTATTTATTCTACTAAAGTAGTTAAAGATTATTTAGATAATGAAGTATTAGATTTAGATAATTCTAATAAAAGTATTATTAATAAAAAATTAGTAAATGTAATTAGTGAATTATCTGTTATAGATAGTAAAGATTCTATTTATGAAAATATATTAATAGATAAATTAAAACATACTTATATACCAAGTACTAAGTATGTAGATGCGGTTAATATAAAGAATTTATATGATGAAGAATTTTCAGATGATGAATATGTCTTTGTATTAGGTTTTAATCAAGATATATTACCTAGAATTTATAAAGATATAGATTATATAACAGATTCTGATAAAGATGAAATAGATTTATATGATACGGCTTATTTAAATAAAAGAGAAAAGCAAGTACTTAGTAATATTTTAAGTAATATTAAAAATTTATATTTATCTTATAAATTAACTAGTTCATTTAATGATTATTATAGATCTAGTTTAATAGATGATTTAGGATTAAATATAGTTAAATTTAATAATGATTCTTATAATAAATCTAATTTATATAATGAAATTAGATTAGGAGAAAAATTAGATTTATATTATTTATATGGTTCCAAAGATGATGAATTATTAAGATTAAATAATCATTATAATACTAATTATAATAATTATGATAATAAATATACTAATATTTCTAAAGATACTTATTTAGAAAACTTAGATTATCCATTAGAATTATCTTATACATCTCTTAATAGTTATAATCAGTGTAAGTTTAAATATTATATTAAATATGTATTAAAACTAGATAATTATGAAAGTACATTCCAAGCTTTTATTGGATCAATGTATCATAAAGTTTTGTCTTTATATAAAAATAATAATTTTGACTTAGAAAAAGAATATAGAAAATATATAGAAAAAAGAGATTTAAGTTTAAAAGAAAAGTTTTTACTTATAAGAATAAAAAAAGAATTAGAAATATTAATTTCTAAAATTAAAGAACAAGAAGAATATACTGATTATGATGAATATTATTTTGAGAAGGAAGCAAAAGTCTCTTTAGATAAGAATATTTCTGTTAATTTTGTTGGTTATATAGATAAGATTATGTTTTATAGAGAAATTGAAGATACTTATTTTTCTATAGTTGATTATAAAACTAGTAGTAGTATAGATACTGATATTTTACCTGTTAAACATGGGTTAAATATGCAGTTACCAGTTTATTTATATTTAATTCATTATTCTAAAATATTTAAGAGTCCAATATTTACTGGAATATACTATCAAAATGTATTATTTAAATATATGACTTGGACTAAAAATATAGATAATGAAAAAGAAAAACAATATCTACTTAAAGGTTATTCTACTGATAATACAGATATTTTAGAAAAATTTGATAAAACATATGAAGATAGTAAATTAATTAAGAGTATGTCTTATAAAGATGGTTTTGGTAGATATTCTAAAATATTAAGTGATGAAGATGTATATAATTTAGTTAGGTTTACTAAAAAACATATAGAAGAAAAAACTGATGAAATACTAAATAGAGATTTTTCTATAAATCCTAAAGTTTATAAGAAAAAGAATATATCATGTGAATATTGTCAGTTTAAAGATTTATGTTATACGACTGATAAAGATATTAAGTATTTGGATACAGTAGAAGATTTATCTTTTCTAGGGGGTGAGGAGTAATGGATTGGACTAAAGAACAATTAGATGCTATTAACCTAGAAGGTAAAAATATTATTGTTTCTGCAGGAGCAGGTTCTGGTAAAACTGCAGTACTTACTGAAAGAGTTATTAGAAAACTAAAAAGTGGAGTACATATAAACGAGTTATTAATATTAACTTTTACTAATGCTGCTGCTAATGAGATGAAAGAGCGTATTAGAAAAGCTATAAAGAAAGATAATAGTTTAAAAGAAGAGTTAGATTTAATAGATAGTGCTTATATAACTACTTTTGATTCATATGCTTTAAGTATTGTTAAAAAATATCATACAGTACTTAATATTACTAATAATATTAAAATAACAGATCAAGTAATAATTGATTTAAAACAACAAGAATTATTAGATAATATATTTGATAAATATTATTTAACTCCTACTAAAGAGTTTAATAAATTAATTAATGATTTTTGTTTAAAAGATGATAAGGAATTAAAAGATTATATATTAAATTGTTATAAAAAAATAGAATTAAAATATGATAAAGATAAATATTTAGATAATTATATAGAAAATTATAATATAGATAATTTTATAGAAGATTATATGAAATTATTATTTAATAAAATATCTAATATTAAAGAATTAATAAAAGAAGCTTCTAATTATTTTGATAATGACTTTATTATTAAACTAGAAGATAATTTTAAAGATTTAATTAATTCCAAAGATTATAATGATATAGTTAAAGGTTTAAATTATAAAAGTGTTAGTGTACCTAAAGGATCTAGTGATGAAAGAAAGAAAATAAGAAAAGAAATATTTGATGTTGGAAAAGAATTAAAAGAATTAACTATGTATGATAGTTTAGATTCTATGAAAAAAGAGATAGAATCTATTAAGTCTTCTATAAGTATAACTATTGATATTATTAAAGAGTTAAATAAATTATTAGAAGAGTATAAATCTAATAATAATATATATACTTATACAGATATAGCACATCTATCTATAAAATTAGTAGAAGATAATCCTGATATAAGAGAAGAACTTACTAATAGTTATAATGAAATATTATTAGATGAATATCAAGATACTTCTGATACACAAGAAAAATTTATTAGTATGATTTCTAATAATAATTTATATATGGTTGGAGATATTAAACAATCAATTTATAGATTTAGAAATGCTAATCCATATATATTTAAGAATAAATATGATTTATATAGTGATAAAGATTCTGGTATAAAAATAGATTTATTAGATAATTTTAGATCTAGAGATGAAGTATTAAAAAATATTAATTTAATATTTGATCATATTATGAGTAATAATATTGGTGGAGCTAATTATAAAGAAGCTCATCAAATGGTATATGGTAATAAGTTATATGATGAATATAGTGTAAATGATTATAATTTAGATGTATTAACTTATGAAGAAAAAAATCTATCTAAAGAAGAAACAGAAGCTTTTATAATAGGTAATGATATAAAAAATAAAATAGAAAGTAAATATCAAGTATTTGATAAAGATCTAAGCACATTAAGAGATATTAAATATAGTGATATATCTATATTATTAGATAGATCTAAGAATTTTGATTTATATAAGAAAGTATTTGAATACTTAGGTATCCCATTAACTATAATATCTGATACTTCATTAGGTAATGATAAAGATATTTTAGTTATTAAGAGTTTATTAAAATTTATTATTTCTATTAAAAATAATGAAGTAGATAAATATAGTTTTGTATCTGTAGGTAGAAGTTTCTTATATAAGATGAGTGATGAAGAGATATATGATTATATAGTTAATGATAAAATAGAAGAATCTTCTTTATATAAGAAGTGTATAGAATTAATAGATAATATAGATATATTAAATCCATCTAGTTATTTAGATTATATATTAGATGAGTTTAATTATGATTATAAATTAATTAGTATATCTAAAGTATTAGAACATAGAGTAAGGAAAGAATATTTATATAATTTAGTTAAAGAGTTAGAAGATAGTGGTAATACTATTTATGACTTTGTAGAACAGTTAGATAATATATTTGATAATAATTTAGATTTAAAACTTAGTATTAATAATGATGATAGTAATAGTTGTAAAATAATGACTATTCATAAATCTAAAGGATTAGAATTTCCTATATGTTATTATGGATCTTTATTTAATGAATTTTATATGAAAGAAAAAAGTGATAGAATAGTTTTTGATAATAAATATGGTATTGTTTTACCTTATGTAGATGAATACTATAAAGATACTATTATAAAGACATTATTAAAAGATCATATTAAAACTGAAGAAATATCTGAAAAGATTAGACTATTTTATGTTGCGTTAACTAGAGTTAAAGAAAAGATGATTATAGTAATACCTAAAATAGAAGAAGAAAAAGAAGTATTAGGTATAATACCTGATAGAACAAAACAAAAATATAATTCATTTTTAGATATTATCAAAAGTATATATAGTTTATTACTTCCATATGTAAAAGAAGTTAATATTGATGTTTCTAGAGATTATTTAAATAATAATGATAAAAAAAAATTAGAAAAAGATAATGATACTTTAGAAGTGGATGAAGTTAATATAGATAAGATTTTAAAAGAAGAAACTCATTATTCTAAAGATAAATTACATTTAATAAGTAGAGAAGAAAAAGAATTAATGGATTTTGGTAGTAAAGTACATGAAGTATTAGAACTTATTGATTTTAATAATCCAGATTATAGTTTGTTTGATATTAATGATGAGATTAAATCTAAGATTAATAAATTTTTAAATAGTGATTTAATAAAAGATAATCTTAATAATAAAATGTATAAAGAGTATGAATTTATATATAATGAAGGAAATATTTTGTCTCATGGTATTATTGATTTAATGATAGAGTGTGGTGATAAAATTATTATAATAGACTATAAATTAAAAAATATAGAAGATAAAGAATATGATAAACAATTAAATGGATATAGAGAATTTATTAAGAATAAATTAAATAAGGATGTAGATTGTTATTTATATTCAATATTAGATGAAGATTATAGAGAAGTAAATTAGTTGACATAAAAGTATCAATATGATATAATCTCTATGTTTGACGCCTCATGCTCAAACCGCATTGAAAAGGTTTATAAACAAGTTACT
>JAFWNS010000025.1 GCA_017510225.1 Bacilli bacterium | reverse complement strand
TATAATGAGTTGCGGTAATTAGAGGTGGAAGTATGAAAAAAAGAAATGTTGCGATAATTGCGCATGTAGATCATGGTAAGACAACTTTAGTAGATGGTATATTAAAATCTTCTGGTATGTTTAGAGATAATGAAGATGTTTCTAATATATCAATGGATTCAAATGATTTAGAAAAAGAACGTGGTATTACTATTTTAGCTAAGACTACTGCTTTAGATTATAAAGATTATAGAATTAATATTCTAGATACTCCAGGACATGCTGATTTTGGTGGAGAAGTAGAACGTATTATGAAGATGGTTGATGGAGTATTATTAGTAGTAGATGCTTATGAAGGTGCTATGCCACAAACTAGATTTGTTTTAAAGAAAGCTTTTGAAGCTGGAGTCAAACCTATTGTTGTTATTAATAAGGTTGATAAAGAAAGTGCTAGATGTGATGAAGTTTTAGATGAAGTATTAGATTTATTTATTGAATTAGGTGCAGATGATGATCAATTAGATTTTAAAGTATTATATGCTAGTGCATTAAATGGTACTTGTTCTAAAGATGCAGATTTATCTACTCAAACTGAAGGTTTTGAAGAAGTTTTAGATTTAATAATAGATGAGATTCCAGAACCTAAAGGAGATTCTAACAGTCCATTACAATTTCAACCAGCACTACTTGATTATAATGAATTTGTAGGTAGAATTGGTATTGGTAAAGTACATAATGGAAAAATTAAAACAGGTAGTATGGTTACTTGTTCTAGATTAGATGGTTCTACTAAAGAATTTAGAATTCAAAAACTATTTGGTTTTTATGGATATAAAAGAGTTGAGATTGAAGAAGCTGAAGCTGGAGATATAGTTGCAGTTGCAGGTCTATCTGATATTTCAGTAGGAGAAACTTTATGTGATAGTGATAATATAATACCTCTTCCTAAACTACATATAGATGAACCAACATTGCAAATGACTTTTGGTACTAATTCATCTCCTTTTGTAGGAAGAGATGGTGATATAGTAACTGCTCGTAAGATAGAAGAAAGATTAAATAGAGAAACTCAAAGAGATGTTAGTCTTAAGGTAGAGCAAGCTTCTAACGAATCATTCTTAGTTAGTGGTAGAGGAGAATTACATTTAAGTATTTTAATAGAAAATATGAGAAGAGAAGGTTATGAACTTGAAGTATCTAAACCAAAAGTAATTATAAAAGAAATAGATGGTGTTAAACACGAACCATATGAGGAATTACAAATAGATGTTCCTGAAGAATCTGTTGGTAGTGTTATAGAACAATTAGGTCTTAGAGGAGCTAAGATGGAAAATATGACTAATATGGAAGGACAAACTAGACTTTTATATACTATTCCATCTCGTGGATTAATTGGTTTTTCTACAGACTTTATGACTTTAACTAAAGGTTATGGAATTATGTCTCATACTTTTAAAGAATATATGCCTTATGAAAATGTAGAAGTAGGGGAAAGAAAACTTGGAGTTTTAGTTTCTATGGAAAACGGAAATTCTACAGCTTATTCTATTGGTAACTTAGAAGATAGAGGTACTATGTTTATTGAACCTGGTACTGAAGTATATGAAGGTATGATAGTAGGTGAATGTAATAAAGATAATGACTTGGCAGTTAATGTTGTTAAAGGAAAACAATTAACTAATACACGTGCTGCAGGAAGTGATCACACAGTAGTATTAAAAAGGCCACGTCCTATTACATTAGAATATGCACTTGATTATATTAATTCTGATGAGTTAGTAGAGATAACTCCTAATAATATTAGATTAAGAAAAAAGATTTTAAATACAGAAGAACGTAAGAAATTTGATGCAAAGAAGAGAAAATAAGAAAAAACAGCTAAAATTAGCTGTTTTTAATTGCTATTTATAATAGTTTTATTATATAATTGTTTCAGGTAGGGGCGATTTTTATGGCAAAAGACAAAACTAAAAAAAGATCAAAGCAAGAATCACTTGAGTTAACAAAAACTTTAGTTTTAAACTTTAACGAAGTAGAGAAAGTTGCTAAGTATGAAAAAAAGACAAGTAAGAAACCAGCTATTATAATAGCTTTTATTGGAATATTCGCAATTCTTTCTGGAATAGTATATTCTAATACATATTCTTTAAATAAAAAAGATAGTAATCCTTCTAAGTATAGAAAGACTACTAAAGTAAATAAGAAAATAGATAAACTTATTTGTACTAAGAATTCTAATGAAGAAAATAATAAAATAACTGTTAATGAAACTGTTACTTTAAACTTTAAAAAGAATAAATTATATAATTATCAAAATGTAATAGTAAGTACAGTAGTTGATTCTAAATTAGATAAAACTCCTAAGTTTATAACTGATTTAGATAATAAAGTTAAAGACATAAAAAAAGAATCAATATCTGGTTATACTATTACTAGTAATAATGAAAGTAAAAATAATGTTATAAGTAAATATACTTTAAAATTAATTATTGATTTAGAAAAGTATGATGATTCTAAAATAAAAGATAAATCTAATAAATATTTAAATATTACTTATAAGTATAAAGATAATGCTTTAAAAGTTAGAGAAGATTTAATTAAATCCGGATATACTTGTAATTAAAAAAATAAAACTGCATATATTATGCAGTTTTTTGACCCTTTAATAAAGTTCTTTTTTCTTTAGTTGAGATTCTTACTTTAGTACCATCTTCTAGTCTATGTACTTGAAGATTTAATTTTTGTCTTTTTTTAGTTGCGTTCATCGCATGTGATCTCATATTTTTTACATTACCTTTTCTTTGTGATGCATTAACTGCCATAATATCCCTCCTTCGGTTTCTCTCTCGCTTTATAACTTTACCATAAAAGTATTATAAAGTCAAACAAAACATAGTAAAATAAACGTTATTTATGGTAGAATATATGTAGAAGGAGGTTTTATTATGTATATACCATTATATAACAAAAGTAATTATACATTATTATCTAGTTTATTAAGAATAGATGATATTGTTAAGTATGCTAAAGCAAGTAACCTCCAAAGTATTGCCTTAACTGATACTAATATGT
>JAFWNS010000024.1 GCA_017510225.1 Bacilli bacterium | reverse complement strand
AGCATTCATCCTGAGCCAGGATCAAACTCTCAAATAAAATAAAAAAACATATAGTTTTTGTTTGTTTGAATTTGTTTAATTTAAACCCTAGCTATCTCGTAAAATTGACGTTTCGCTTAGTTTTCAAAGATCATTTTATGTCAAAACCCGCGCTGTATCAATAATATACCAAAAATTGATAACGATGTCAACACTTTTTTTCACTTTTTTTTGACATTCGGTTTAGACATTCTTTTACACAACTTTTTCAAAAAAATCAACGCCTATAGCGTTTCATCAAAACCTAATATTTGACGTTTTTTTCGTAAGCTGCCAGTCTAATATATCAAAGTGTATTTTCCTTGTCAACACTTTTTTTATATTTTATTCATAAAAACAAAAAAATATAACGAATATTATTTAATTTCGTTATATTTCTCATTATATTCTTCTATTACTTTAGGATCAAAAGCTAATTCTTTCTTTCTAACCATTTCTATTAAAGCAGTTAACTCACTCTTTAATATCTTATCTAATGTATCAGAATAATTCATTAACTTCTTATGGTATTTATATTCTCCCCTATCTAATACTTTAAAACTACCATCTGGGAATACTCTTAAATCTAGATCATAATCTATATATTTAATAGTACCCTCTTCTATTATATAAGGAGAAGCAATATTACAGTAATAATATATTCCATTATCTTTTAATTGTCCTATTATATTAAACCAACTATTCTTAAAAAAATATAATACAGCTGGTTCTTTAGTATGCCATGTTCTTCCATCTGACTCAGTAACTTTAGTTTTACTATTACCAAATATTAAATAATCATCATGTATTTCTAAAAGTACTGCTTCATCCCAAGTTCTATGTATTTTATGATTATGTTTATAACTATGTATCTTATAGTTCTTTCCTACCTCTAATTCTTCGTAATTCATTTTTAATACCTCGTCTCTGTTTGTATTATATCTTTTTTTTTGATTTTAAGCAACTAAAAACCAGTTATATTAAAACTGGTTTACTTTTTAGCTTGTTTAGTTGCTTTTTTCTTAGTAGTTGTTTTTTTCTTTGTTGTAGTTTTCTTTTTTGGTTTTTCTTTTTCATCTACTACTTTAGCATCAGCAACTTTTTTATTATCTATTTTAGTAACATCATCAAATGTCTTCTTAATAGTTAGTGTTGATATAATATCTAATATTCCATAAATTAAAATAAATATTCCAACTATTGCTAGAATGGCTTTTGCACTAGCAAAAGGATTAAATACTAGAACCACACCACATAATAAACTTATTAAAGAAACAATCATTGTAGTTTTCCAAGCATCACTACCATGATCTTTCATTTGTAATGTGTATTGTAATTTAGTAGCACTACTAGCTATAATTACTATTCCTAATATTATAGGAATTATAGTAGCAATAGCTTTTGGATGATTAATAATTAATACTCCCATTATTATACATACTATTCCATATACAATATTAAAATCATAATTCTTTTCAGGTTCTTTCATAGTAGCAATAAATTTAATAATAGCAACCGCTCCTAAAGCTATTAATAATCCTCCTATTACATATGAGATTGTAAATATTGTACCTTCAGAATTAAATATTAATAATAATCCTAAAGCTATTAAAACAATTGCTGAAATAATAGATGACTTTAAAAAACTCTTCATTAATTTTTCCATAATCTACTTCCTTTCCTTATATATATTATAGCATAATTACACTTAATTAAAAACTGTTTTTATCAACATAATAAGATAATAAATCTTTAGGATCTCTATTACTAAATACAATATTGTAAATAATATCTATATCTTTAGAAACCAATCCATTATTATCTAATAAATTCTTCATAGCTTTTAATGTATATACACCTTCTACAGTAGTATTTTCCATATAATTATCTATCTCTTCATTAGATTTACCTTCTCCTATTAACTTACCTAAACTAAAATTACGACTTTTAGTAGAAGTACATGTTAGGAATATATCTCCAATACCAGCAAGTGAAAGTATAGTATAAGGATCTGCTTTTAATCCTACTAAGATATTTTTAATTTCATTAATCATTCCAGTTATAACCATAGCTTGTCCTGATTCATTAGATTTAAGACCACTTAATATTCCAGCAGAGATTGCTAAAACATTTTTTATAGATCCACAAATCTCTGTACCAACTAAATCAGTAATGTATTCTATTCTTAAATTATCTTTTATAAATGCTTTATCTACTACTTCTTTAGTTTCACTACTCTTAGTAGCAATACTAAATCCAGCAATATTCTTAGATACTAAATCAATGGCAAAAGTTGGTCCACTTAATATTCCAACTTTTTCTGTATCTAAATATTTCTTAACTACTTCATGAGCCATTAATCCATCTGTAGTTATACCTTTAGTAGCAATCAATATATTTTGATCTTTAATATATGGTTTCATACTAATAATAGTTTCTTCAAAGAATAATATCGGAATAACTATTATTAATAAATCACTGTTATTAAGACAAGAAGCAAGATCTGTAGTGATATTTATATTACTATCTAGTTTATAACCAGGTAATACTTTATCATTAGATCTTGTTTCTTTTAAATTATTCATTTCTTCTTCAAATTTTGTCCACATAACAACGTCATTACTTTTATCTAAAACACTACTTAAGGCTAAACCATAGGCTCCACAACCTAAAATTCCTATTTTCATATTTTTCTCCTAATTAATAGTAATATCTGAATCTATTGGTGTAATTTGAATAAATGTATTTCCATCGTTTATTTTTAATTTCTTTCCATTCTTATAAGTAAACTTAGTTTTTGCTTTTCTACTAGCTTTAGACCATTCTATTGGTAGAACATAACCATTAGTTATATAATATCCTTCTCCACTACCAACTGTATCTAAATCTTGTCTTCCTTTTTCATCTAAGTTACTATTAGCAACTTTCATTATAATTATATTCTTATAAGATAATTGTTTACCACTTTCTTTATCAGTATGAGCATTTCCATTCATAAATCTTAAGTATCTCTTAGTATCTGAATCATACTCATAACTTCTAGTTTGTCTTGGAGAATAAGGAATTACTACTTCATTTGCTTTTACTAAGTCTGGATCTTTAACTTTCTTTCCTGTTTCTTCATCTTTTACTTTTATTTTGTTTAAATTAATTTTGTCTGTAGTTAGTGGTAATACTTTCCAATCATCAGTTTCTGTACTATATCCTTTATCTTCTGCAGTTTCATATATTTTAGCTGTTGTTGTAAATACATTGTGTGGTGCAGCAATTGATCTTTCTCTCCAGAATGGAGCACTATCATTAAGACCATTAATGTTGTTAACACCTAAACTCTTAATACTTCTTTGTGCTTCTGGACTCCATCCAAAGTGTGTATAAATAGAGTCACCTTCTAATGCATAATCTAAGAAATAATGTCTAGAACTTCTAACTGGTCCAATTAAATCTACATCTTTATCTTTAAAGACAGCCATTATTCTAGTTAATCCACCTTCTACAATAATTTCATACGTAATATATGATTCTTGTAATCCAGCATGTGCATTATTACCTACATTGTTATCATACATAACTGCAATTGGTCTTTTATTACTATCTTCATCTACTATAGTTAATTTTTTCTTATCTTTAATTGGTATTATATCTTCTACCTTATTACCAAAGACAAATATATAAACAAAACATCCTATCGCAACTAGTAACCCAATTATTACGATTATTAAACGTAATCTTTGCTTCTTCTTATTCTTCTGTCTGTTTCTTTGTTTTTTGCTTTTCGCTGAAAAATCCATATCATCACCCTAAATTCATTTTATCATACTTTTTAATTTTTTTAAATATATTTATAATTGAATAAATAATCTTTGTGTGTTATAATCGATTTGTTACCAATTTAGGGGATTAGTTAAATGGTATAATAATGGTCTCCAAAACCACTGTTGCGAGTTCGATTCTTGCATCCCCTGCCATT
>JAFWNS010000023.1 GCA_017510225.1 Bacilli bacterium | reverse complement strand
TGCTTCAGTTGATGCTATTAGAGAAAATGTTGTAAAAGGACCAAAAGGTTGTGAAACACAAAAAATGCAAGCAGATCTTAGAAAAATTAGTTCAGAACATGACAATTGTTTAAATGCATATATAGGAAAAATGGATAATATTGAACATAATATCCAAGTTTATTTTAGTAAGAATAGTAGATTACGTGCATTAGCAACAGCTGTTGTTAGTTCTTATGTAGATGCAGAAAAAGGTTTATTATCTGTTAGTAAACTTAAAAAGATGCTAGCAAAAAAAGATCTCACTAAAAAAGAAAGAGAAAAGATAATAAAAGATTTAAAGAAAACACAAAAGAAGAAAAAGAAGAAAAAAGGTAATAAAGGTAATAAGGGAAAGAAAAAGAATAATAAAGGTGGCAATGTAACACCAGCACCAGGTGGAGGAGGTCCCACTGGAGGTGGAGGAGGTTCCAAAAACTCTGGTAAAGGTGGAACTGACCATATTAAGCAAATAAAATCTAGTAGTGAATCTAAGAGCATTAAGAAAAAGTTAAAAGAATATGAAAAACTACTAAAGAAACAACAAAAAGAAATGAAAAAGATGAAGAAAGAAGCTGCAGCTACAGCAGCAGCATCAGCGGCAGCAGCAGTAGCAGCTAAGAAAACATATGAATCTGAAAAAACAGAAGCAATTAATAAACTTAAAGAAGATTATACAAAACAAATGGAAGATCTAAAAGAAGATTTAAATAAAGAAACAGAAGAAAAATTAGAACAAGCAAAAGAACAATATGATAAAACTATAGATGAGAAAAATGATAAAATTGATGATTTGAGTAAAGAAGTAAGTGATCTAAAGAATGAAGTAAAATCTAAAGATCAAGAGATTGCAAATAGAAGTAATGATAACAGTGGAGGTTCATATAGTGGAGGAGTAGAAGATTCTAGTCCTGTAGAAGAAGTAGTAGATAATGATTCAGCAGATTCTGGAAGTTCATCTACAAGCGAATCTAGTAGTCCATCTACATCAACTTCTGATGGAACAGATACTACTGGAACAGATCCTATTACAGGAACACCAGTTGATGAAGGATCAGAAGATGCTAGTTCTACTGATGCAGAAGATGATGTTTCAGTAATAGATGAAAATACTGATCCAACACCGACTAAAAACTCAAAATCTGGTGGAGGAAGTATTTTACCAGGAGTTCTTGGAGTTGCCGCAGCAGGAGCTGCAGGTGTTGCAGGTGTAAGATATATTAAAAATAAAAATAAGAATAAATATATTGTTGATGAGTATGATGACGAAGAGGATGAAGAAGATTATTCTTACAACTCTGGTTCAGAATCATCAGGAGAAAAATATAAAGCAGGAAATAATAATAAAAACAAAACAAATAATTTATCACTAGATGAAGAACAAGATATTAAAATAGGTGATAATTATGATGATGCAGATGAAGAATTAGAATAAGAGGGGAGAATAATTATGGATTTTAAAATGTCAATAGACTATTTACCTATCGGAACAATAGTAGAACTTAATGAAGGTGAAAAAATAATGATTGCCGGATACTTTGTTGTCGATGGTGATGATGAAACAAATATTTATGACTATTGCGGTTGTACTTACCCTGATGGATATGATAATGATGCGGAAATGTATTTATTTGATGAAGATCAAATAGAAAAAGTACTTTTCATCGGATATGAAGATGACGAAGGTAAACAATTTAGAATCAATATGGCTAAAGAGATAGATGAAGCGTATAAAGATGTAGAAATTGATGATAAAGGCAACGATGAAAGCAATGATAATACAGAAGATGACGATGATGATATTGAAAAACAAAGAACAGAAGAAATGAAAGATGATAATGACGTAAATTTAGTTGCGTTTGATGAAATAGAAAGATTATAATCTTTCTTTTTTTCTAAATATATAGTATAATTATAATGGTGATGCAAATGGAATATTTAATAATAATATTAGTATTAGTTATTATCTTACTAGCAATCTTAAAAGCTAATAAGAAGGAAGCTAAGATAGATTTTAATAAATTAGTAGAATTACTAGGAGGAAAAGATAATATTATTGATACAGAAATTAATTTATCTAGATTTAAAGCTAATTTAAAAGATGTATCGAAAGCTAATAAAGAAGGTATACAAAAATTAGGTGCTAAAGGTGTTGTTGAAATTGATAATCAATTAAAAATTATTTTAGGGCCTGATTCTAAACAATTAAAAAAATATATTGATGGATTAAAATAATGATTTTAAATCATTATTTTTTTTATACAAAATTCGACATAATCCGACAAATAAATAATATATTATTAATTTAGGTGATATTATGTCGATTATTGTAATAGTTAGTTTATTATTAGTTTTATTACTAGTTTATAGAGATTATCATAGTAAAATACAAAAAGAAAAAGATTTAAAAATTGCGTTATTTAAATTAACTCATGAAATAAAAAATCCTCTTACTGTATGTAAAGGATATTTAGATATGATGAATTATGATGATAAAGATAATATTATTAATTATTTAAATATTATTAAGAGTGAATTAGATAGAACAGTTTTAATTATTAATGAATTTTCTGATTATGGTAAATTAACTATAAATAAAGATATAGTGGAATTATCTTTATTATTAGATGAAATATATAAAACAATTACTCCTTTAATAGAAAAATATAATATTAAAACTAATTTTGATATTATTGATGATGAAGTATATGTAGAAATTGATTATTTAAAGATTAAACAAGTATTAATAAATATATTAAAGAATTCTATAGAAGCTAGAAAGAAAGATCAAAATATGAAATTAGAAATAAGAGTATCTATAGATAATAATTATTTAAATATGGAAATTATAGATAATGGAATAGGTATGAATAAAGAGACTTTGTCTAAGATATCTGAAATATTTTATACTACTAAACAGAATGGTACTGGTTTAGGAGTAGGTTTATCTAAAGAAATAATTAAATTACATAATGGTAGTTTAAAATATAAATCTAAATTAGGTATTGGTACTACTGTAATGATTAAATTACCTGTTAAATAAAAAAAGTCTTAAGACTTTTAATAGTAATAATTATTACTTGTAGATATAGGATATGGATAAGGATATATTGGTTGATAATAATTAGGACAACAACCACCATTCATTTGATTGTTATTTGCTATTCCATAACCTAATGCAGTACCTGCAAGTCCACCAAATAAAAATGGTGCTAATAAGAATCTATCTTCTTCTGTTTGTGTATATGGATACATATTATAAGTAGAATCATTATTTCTATAAACATTATTACTAGGCACAACATAACTGTGAGAATACATCAGAATTCACCCCTTTGTTGTATATTATGAATACTTATATATTTAGTGACAAAAATATGTTATAATTTGGATGAATGGGTGATAATATGGAAAGATTACAAAAAGTTATTGCGGAGTCTGGAATTACATCTAGAAGAAAAGCAGAAGAGTTAATTGTAGATGGTAAAGTAAGAGTTAATGGAGAAATAGTTACTACTTTAGGAACCAAAGTATCTTCTAGTGATGAAATATTAGTTAATAATAAAATGATTTCTAAAGAGTCTAAAGAATACTATTTATTAAATAAACCTAGAGGAGTAGTTACTACTACTAAAGATGATAAGAATAGAAAAACAGTAATAGATTTAATTAAAACTAATACTAGGATATATCCAGTAGGAAGATTAGATTATGATACTACAGGTTTATTACTATTAACTAATGATGGAGAGTTTGCTAATTTATTAACTCATCCTAGTAAAAAAGTTGAAAAAGTATATGTTGCGAAATTAAGAGGTATAATTACTAGAGAAGCTATTAATAAATTAAAAAGTGGAGTAGTTATTGATAATATTAAATTATCTTCTCCTAGAGTAAAATTAAAGAAAATAAATAAATCTTCTAATACATGTATAGTAGAAATTACTATTACTGAAGGCAAAAATCATCAAGTAAAAAATATGTTTAAAGAAGTTGGTTATGAAGTATTAAAATTAAAAAGAGAAAAACTATATTTCTTTACATTAGATAATTTAAAATCAGGTGATTATAGAAAATTAACACCTAAAGAAGTAAGTAGAGTTTATAATATAAAAAACAAATGATTTAATCATTTGTTTTTTATTCTTCTTCAATTGCAGCTGTTGGACAAGATTCTACTGCTTCTTTAACATCTGCTTCTAGATCACTTGGAACATCACTATTAACTACTTTAGACATTCCTTCATCATCAAATTCAAATACTTTATCACAGATAGAAACACAAGCTCCACATCCAATACAAGCATCCTTATTTACGTTTACTTTCATTTTAAATCTCCTTTACTCTTTTATTATACCTAATTTTATTATTTACGTAAAGAAGTAATTGAGTAATTGTTTATATTTAAATTTCATAGATTATATGTTAGAATTATAATAGGAAGGTGAAGTAGTATGAGAAGTAGAATGGAACGTTATCATAATGAAGAAAACCATGATACATATTCTAGATCAAATAAAAATCAAGACTTATATGAAAATCTTGGTAAAAATACTAGATATACTAGTTTCAGTGATATTACTAGTTCTAATGTGTTTGATATAGATGAAGCAAAACAAAATATTACTACTAGACAAGGTTATCAACAAATGAAAGAATATGATGACATGATTGCTCCACCTAAAATGAAAAAAGAATTAGATGAGTTTAATTACTTATATCAAGACAGAGAAAATAGAGTTTATGATATAAATAGTGCTTTAAAAGAAGCAAGAGAAAATAGAATAGAACGTGATGAATTAGAAGATAAAAGAAAATTAAAAAATACTAATTATAATATTTTAGCTAGTCTTAATAAAGAAGAATTAGAAAAATATAGAAAAGAAAAAGTAGAAAGAACTAAACCAGATGAAGATGAACTACAAGAATTAATTAATACTATAACATCTAAGACATTAGCTGGTGAAATAGATAAAAAAGCTTCACTAGATTTATTAAGTGATTTAATGGCTACTGATAAAGATGATGAAATAGAGGGACAAAAGCCAAAAGAAGATGATTTAGAATTATCTAAAGAAATATTAGATAAAGAACAATTAGATAAAGTAAGAAAAATTAAAGAAGATGCTAAAGAAGATGAAGAAAAATCAGAAGAAAAAGAAGGTATAATGAAGAATGCTGATGAAGACTTCTATACTAGAAGTATGGATTTATCAGATAAAGATTTTGATTTAAGTGATATAGGAGATAAGAAGATGCCTGTATTAGTAAAAATATTATTATTCTTAATAATAGTTGCTGTTCTAGCGGGTGTAGGATTTTTCGTATATAAGAACTTTATGTAAGCACAAAAATGTGCTTTTTTTGTGGAATATTATTTAAAACTTTTTAAGTTTATGATATGATTATATAAGAAGATGTAGGAGGAGTATCTCATGAACTTAAAATTTTTAGTAAACGATTATGTATTAATATGGAATGTTTTATTTCAAGCTTCCATAACAGAAAAGATTCACAAATTAAAACAAAAACTATGGGATAATTATAAAATAGAATATAATAAAACTTATTATGATAAGGATTATATATTACAAGATTATAAGAATTTTATTCCCAATGATGATACTGTATATAATATGGTATTAGAAACTAAAGAATATGAAAGAATAAAAAAAGATACTGAAAAGTATCGTAATATGTTATTAAAAAAATGGGATGAAAACAAAAGAAAAGTAAAAGCAGAGTTAAAAGATATACTAAGATTTAATGTAGAAGATTATAAAGTATTAGTTGTTAGTGATTTAATGAATACAGTAGATACTACTATAATTAAAGATCAAAAAGAAAATGTAATAGTATTTGGTTTAAAATCAGATGGCACTAATAAGATAATTATAGATTTATTATATGAAATACTAAAAAGAGAAACTAGAAATTATAATAGTAAGCATAGAAATATAGTTAAAGCTGTAATTGAGTTAGCTATATTAAACGAGCTTCCTACAAGACTAAATAAAAGAAGTAATTATCTAACAGGTAGTTCAGCTCGTGATAATATAAAAAGACAAATATATCCATATTGGTTAATGTATTTAGGAGCTACAAAAGAAGAAATGTTAGAATATATGATGAGAGATAAAATTGCTTTCAATATAGATGATTTTACATATGAAAGACAATTAAAGAATGTAGATTTATTAAAGTTTATAGATTTTTGCATAAGAAACAAAAAACATATTATTAAAAGTAATGACTTAGAAGTTATATAACACCATAGATGGGGGGATTATAATGGATGATAAATTAAAATTATTGTTAGATAAAATTAATTTAGATAAAGAAAATTATGATTATTTTTCTAATGCCAAACTTACTAAAATCAAAGTAAGTTCTAAAGACAATAGTTGGAATGTATTCATAAAAAACGATAATCCTTTACCTTTAGATATAATAGAAGAATTAGAAAGTAAAAAGACTAATTTAGATGAGAATATCTCATCTATTACTTTTGTATTTGATATAGAAAATATAGATATAGATATTTATTATAGTTATTATAAATATGTATTAAATAAGTTAAAAGATGAATTAAAGATATTAGGTATTTTTGAGAATAGTTTAAAAGTAGAAGATGGACTATTAAGATTAGAAGTAACTAATGAAGTAGAAAAAGAGAAATTTGATAAATGTATAGATAAGTTTAATAAAATATATAAGTCTTTAGGATATACTTTTAATATAGATATTGTTATTAAAGAAGAAAATAATTTATTAAATAATATAGAATATGAATTAGAAGAAGAAGTAAAGAGTATTAAAAATAAAGTTAAGAAGAAAGTAACTAGAAATACTAATAGTATTCTAGGTAAATCTATAAACGATGAACCAATAAAAATAAAAACTTTAATAGGAGAAGATAATAGCGTTACTGTAGAGGCTTTTGTTTTTGCTGTGGATTTATTTGAATCTAATAGATCTGATTTTAAGATAATTACTTTAAAGATTACTGATTATTCAGATAGTATTTATTGTAAAGTATTTGTTAGAGATAAAGATGAGTATAAGAGATTATCTAAGGAATTAAAGAAGGGTAAATGGTATAAGATTAGAGGTTATACTAAAAATGATAATTTTTCTAAAGAATTAGTATTAAATGCTAGAGATATAGTAGAAGTTAAAAAAGACGAAGAAGTAATAACTGATGATGAAAAAGTTAAAAGAGTAGAACTTCATACTCATACTAAGATGAGTCAAATGGATGGTATATGTGGAGATGTAGAAGTTGTTAAGCAAGCTATTGACTGGGGACATAAAGCAATTGCAATTACTGATCATAATGGAGTACAAGCTTTTCCACATGTATTTAATTATGTTACTAATTATAATAAGAATTTAACTGAGGGAGAAGTTCCTTTTAAAGCAATTTATGGTACAGAACTTACTTTAATAGATGATACTGTTGATATAGTAATAAGACCTAATAATAAAAACATGTTAGAAGAAACTTATGTAGTATTTGACTTTGAAACTACAGGTTTTAATGCTGGTGGAGCAGATTCTATTATTGAAATAGGTGCTGTTAAAATATGTAATGGTGAAATAATAGATAGATATGATGAATTAATTAATCCAGGTAGAAAATTACCTCAAAAGATTATAGATTTAACTAATATTACAGATGATATGTTAAAAGATAAACCTAATGAAGAAGAAGCTGTTAAAGATTTTATAGAATGGTTTGGAGATCTTCCTATGGTTGCTCATAATGCTAAGTTTGATGTTTCATTCTTAGAAATGGCATATCAAAAATACAACCTAGGTGAATTTAAAAATACAGTAATAGATACATTAGAATTATCTCGTACTATGGATAATAATTATGCTAGACATTCTTTATCTGCACTTGTTAAAAGATATGATGTTCCTTGGGATGAATCTGCTCATCATAGAGGAGATTATGATGCAGAAGGAACTGCTTTAGTATTTCATAAGATGTTAAAGAAATTATCTAATAGAAATATAGATAATATGGATGAGTTGGATAAGTTAGTAAGTAAAGATGAAATACATAAATATGGAACAGCTTATCATGTAAACTTACTAGTAAAGAATAAAACTGGTCTAAAGAACTTATTTAAAATAGTATCTTTAGCTAATACTAAATATTTATATAAAACACCTAGAATATTAAGAAGTGAAATAGAAAAATATAGAGATGGATTATTAGTTGGTAGTGGTTGTTATGAAAGTGAAGTATTTAAACTTGCTAAAGCTAAGAGTGAAGATGAACTTTCTAATATTATAAGATTCTATGATTATGTAGAAGTACAACCACTAGAATGCTATAATCATTTAATTCAAATAGGAGACTTTGCTACTGAAGTAGAACTTGCTTCTCATATAGAAAAAATAATTAGAGTAACAGAAGAAGCAGGTAAGATTATAGTTGCTACTGGTGATGTTCATCATATAAAACGTGATGATAAAATCTATAGAGAAATAATTGTTAATCAAAAAGTACCTGGTGGAGGAAGACATCCACTTGCTAGAAATAATATTAAAGAAATACCATCTAATCATTTTAGAACTACTACTGAAATGTTAAATGATTTTAAATTTTTAGGTAAAGATAAAGCTTATGAATTAGTAGTAGAAAATACTAATAAAATTTCTGATTTATGTGAAATAGTAGAAGTAATTATAGATACTAAAGGTATTCCATTCTCACCTAGAGTAAAAGGTGATGATGGAGAATATTTAGATTGTCCTGTTGTTGTTACTGATTTAGTTTATACTAAAGCTAAAGATTGGTATGGAGAAACTTTACCATATATGATTGAAGAGCGAATTGCTACTGAATTATATGGAGATATTTTATATAAAATAATTACTGAAAGATTAGATAAGAAGAAATTATCAGAAGAAGAAAAAGAAGTTAAAGCACATGAAGAATTACATGACTTAGTTATTTCTGGTAAAGATAATGTTATTAAGTTTATAGAAGATTATATAAAAGAAACTACTGATGAAGAATTAACTGATAGAAAATTAAATAATAGAGTTAAGAAATCTTTAGGAGGTATTATTGGTGGAGGATTTGATCCAATATACTTAATATCTGAAAGATTAGTTAAACATTCTAATGAAGAAGGTTATTTAGTTGGTTCACGTGGATCAGTTGGTTCAAGTTTCGTTGCGACTATGATGGGTATAACAGAAGTTAATCCACTTCCTGCTCATTATAGATGTGAACATTGTAAAACAAGTATATTTGAAGATGAAACTGGAGAGTCACTTGGTGCAACTTATTCATCAGGATTTGACTTACCAGATAAGAAATGTCCTAATTGTAAGAAAGATATGTTAAAAGATGGACAAGATATGCCATTCGCAACATTCTTAGGATTTAATGCTGATAAAGTACCAGATATAGATCTTAATTTCTCAGATTTAAATCAAGCTAGTGCTCATGCTTATACAAAAGTATTATTTGGGGAAGATAATGTATATCGTGCCGGTACTATTGGTACAGTTGCTGATAAAACAGCATTTGGATTTGTAAAAGGTTATTTAGAAGAAAAAGAAATTACTGATATGCGTAATGCTGAAATAGAACGTCTTGCTTTAGGATGTACAGGAGTTAAAAGAACTACTGGACAACATCCAGGAGGAATAGTTGTTATACCTGATTATATGGAAGTATCAGACTTTACACCATTCCAGTATCCTGCAGATGATATAAAAGCAGAGTGGAGAACTACTCACTTTGATTATCACTCAATTGATCAATGTTTATTAAAACTAGATATTCTAGGTCATTCAGATCCAACACAATTAAGATTAATTGCTAAACAATCTAATACTGATGTATTAAAAGTACCAATGGATGATAAAGAAACAATGTCTTTATTTACATCCACTAAAGCATTAGGAGTTACTACTAAACAAATAATGTGTAATACAGGTACTTTAGGTATTCCAGAGTTTGGAACACCATTTACAATTAAATTAGTAGAAGATACTAAACCAACTACTTTTGGAGAACTTGTTAAAATATCAGGACTTTCTCATGGTACTGATGTATGGCTTGGTAATGCTCAAAAATTAATAGAGAAAAAAGTTGTTCCATTTAAAGAAACAATTGGCTGTCGTGACGATATTATGGTTAATCTTATGTATAATGGAATAGAACCTATAGAAGCATTCCAAATAATGGAGTTTGTACGTAAAGGTAGAGCATCTAAAGATCCAGATGTATGGAAAAAATATGTCAAGATAATGGAAGAAGGAAACATACCTAAATGGTTTATAAAATCTTGTCAAAAGATTAAATACATGTTCCCTAAAGCTCATGC
>JAFWNS010000001.1 GCA_017510225.1 Bacilli bacterium | reverse complement strand
TAAAAAAGTTGATATTCCTTCATATCAAGTTAAAGTTGGAGATGTTATCTCTCTAAGAGATAAAGATAAAAACTTAAAAGTAGTTGCTGAAAGCTTATCTAAAGTTAATAAAAGAGTTGATTTTATTAAATATGATGAGAAAAAAATGGAATGTACTTATGTAAGACTTCCAGAAAGAAATGAGCTTAATGCTGATATTAATGAATCATTAATAGTTGAGTTTTATAACAAATAAAATAAAGGTTTTAAACCTTTATTTTTTTTATATCAAATTCCTTACAATCACAATTATCTACTTTTATATGTTCTAAGCTCTTAGATAAATCTTCATTATTTAGTATGTGATATAACATTCTAAATATAGAACTATGAGTAACTATCAATATGTCTTTTTCTTTCTTTTTAGATATATATTCCAAGAAACTTCTAACTCTTTTTTCTATAGATTGTATCGATTCAACACCTTTATCATTAGAATTTAATTTATAATCCCAATATTTATTAATATCATAAAGACTTCTATCTTTTCCTTCAAGCTCCCCAAGATCTCTTTCTATTAATCTTCTATCTTTTACTATAGGTGTTCTATCACCTACTAGAATCATTGCAGTTTCTACTGCTCTAACTAATGGAGACATATAACATATATCAAAATGCTTATCTTTAAGTTCGCTTCGTAATTTCTTACACTGTCTTCTTCCTCTATCATTCATCAATTCATTACTTAAACCTTGCATTATACCTTTATTATTGTTTTCTGTTTCTCCATGTCTTACTAAAGTTATCTTCATTATTTAACCTCCAGTACTTTTAATGCATCACTATAAGTAATAAATTTAGATAAATAACCTTCATTTTCATAAGAAGAATAACCACTAATTACATAATTACCATCTATTAATTTAATCTGAGTAAAATAATCATTCTTATTATCATCATACTTAATAACATCAGTCTTCTCTAAATCAATATCATATTTACCTATTAAAGCATCATAGTTTTCTTGATTATGTTTATTTGAAGTAGAAATAGATCCAATAGTAATTATATTATTATGAGAATCAATAATTACTTTATTAAATCTTTCTTTACCTGAAGATCTATATATAGTTTCATTAATAGTATCTAGATAACTATCTAATTCAATAATTATAGCATCAGTATCTAAAGAATTAATTACTTTGCCACCACTAATTATTAAATGATCATCATTCACTACAATACCAGTAAATCCATATTCATCTATCTTATTAAACTTCTTGTCAGAAACCAAACTACCGTTAAGATCATATTTAACAATAACTCCATCATTATTAGATGATTTACCAACTACATAAATATATTCATCATAAACAATAAAATCATTATAAACAGCTATCTTATTAGAACCATAATTACTTCTCCATAGAAGCTTCCCTTCTTTATCATACTTAAGTATAAAAGCTCCTCCCTTGCCATTACCAATAGTTCTATCTTTATAAACACTTTGACCTGTAACTATATAACCATTATCTACATATTTAACACTAGTAAAAGTAGTATTATCTAATCCTTTTAATTTTTTTTCTAAAAGAACTTCCCCATCTTTATCATATTTAACTAATAAAGCTGTTTTTACTTTCTTATTCTCGCAATTACCCACAGTAATTATATTTCCTTCATTATCTATAGTAACCCCTAAATAAGAACTCTTACTAGATTTATTATAGACCTGTTCCCAAATCTTTTCTTTTTTATCATCATATCTAGTAACTTTACCCTTTTCTAACATCTTATCGTTATTATTATTACTACCTACAGTAATATAATTACTATCATAATATATAAAATCATTAATACCATCAAAAGAACTCTTATGATTATGTTTTAGATAATTACTAATAGATAGATAACCTATTTCTAAACACAGTATTAAAACAAATATTAAAGTAATTGTTTTAATTACTTTTAATATTTTGTCTCTCTTAGTAAGTTTTCTAGGTCTTCCTCTTTTTCTCTTCATAATTATCTCCTACTTAAATAAAAAGAGGTATTAGAAATATTATTCATATATACCTATAAAATATTTCTTTTTACCTCTCCTTATAACTATATATTTCTGTCCTATAAGAACACTTTTAGTAACTTGAAAGTCTAAATCTGTTACCTTTTCACCGTTTAAACTAATAGAATTATTACTCATAAATTCTCTAGCTTCTCTCTTACTAGAGCATACCTTATTTTCTACTAATAAGTCAACTAGTAAAGTATCTTTATTTATTTTAAATGGTTCTATTCCTTTAAAAGCATCTTCTATTTGTTCTACTGTTAAATCTTTAATATTTCCACTAAATAGAGATTCACTTATCTTAACCGCTTCATTATATGCTTCTTCTCCATGTAAATCAGTAATTATTTCACGAGCTAATGCTTTATGAGCTTCTCTTAAATGTGGATTTTCTTTATTAGATTTTTCTAACTGTTCTATTTCCTCTTTTGATAAGAAAGTGAATACTTTTAAATAATCAATAACCATCTCATCATCAGAGTTTATAAGATATTGATATAACTCATAACTAGAAGTCTTACTTCTATCTAACCATAAAGCATTCCCTTCACTTTTACCAAACTTATTACCATATTTATCTAATATAAGTGGCATAGTAAAGGCATATACTTGTTTATCTAATTTTTTTCTAACTAATTCAACACCAGTAGTAATATTACCCCATTGATCAGAACCAGCACATTGTAGTGAAACACCCTTTGTTTCGTTTAAATATAAATAATCATAACCTTGCATTAAAGTATATGTAAATTCAGCAAAAGTAATACCTGTTTCCAATCTTCTAGAAATAATATCTTTATTTAACATATAATTAATATTAATATATTTACCTACATCTCTTAAGAAATCAATCAAAGAAATATCTTTAAACCAATCATAATTATTAACTATTTCCACATTTCCATCAAATATATCAGATACTTGATTTTTAATAGAATTGAAATATCCATCTAATTTTTCTTTAGAAATAATTTCTCTTTCTGCTGTTGGTCTAGGATCTCCAATTAAACCTGTAGCACCCCCAACTAAAAGAATAGGATTATGGCCAGCTTTAGCTAATCTTTTAGCTGTTACTAAAGAAGAATAGTGTCCTATATGCAAACTATCTGCAGTAGGATCAGTACCCCAATAGAATGTAATAGTATCATTATTTAATTTATCTTCTAAGTCCTCTCCTGCAACATCTTTTATTAAACCTCTCCATTTTAAATCTTCATATAAATTCATAATTTTACCTCCTAAAAATAATAAAAACTACCCCTCCAATAAGGACGAATAGTTCGCGGTACCACCTTAATTTATAAGTAAAAACTTATACTCTCAAATATCTTAACGCGATAAACGATTTTTCTCATAATAGTGTATTTCATATATAATTATTTTTTAGTTTCCACCAACCACTAAATCTCTAATACTAAACAATTATAATTACTAATCTATTAGTCATAGAAAATTATATGTATAATATAACATAAAATAACAAAAAAAAGAAGATTATTTCTTCTCTTTTTTATCTTTTTCTTCTTTTTCTAGCTTTTTAACTACTTCTTTAGTAGCTGCTAAAACTCTTACTCTAACTTCTTCAGCAGCATCTCTAAGTATTGGTGTTCCTTTTTCAATAGCTAAATCTATTAATTCTTGAGATTTTTTAGATAAATCTTTTGCTGTAGATTTTGCAATTTTTATTGCTTTTTCTTTATCTAAATCATTTAGTTCTGCTTTAATTTCTTTGATTTTCTTATCAAATTCAGCTTGTACTTCTTCTACATCAATTTCTTTTACTTGTTCTACAAATTCTGCTAACTTAGCTTTTAATTCAGCTCTTGTCTCACTACCTTTTTTAGGAGCAAATAAAACTCCTAAACCTGCACCTAAACCTAATCCTGCTAAAAAACCTAATTTTGATCTTTTCTTAGTCATAATAATCTCCTTCCTCCTCTTCTATCTTGCTTTTTCTACTAAACACTTTAGAAACAGCACCTACCATACCACTTATGGCTTTATCTCCTACTTTAGATATAACACCAGCTGCTTTTGTAATAGTACCTAAGGCTTTAGTAAAACCACTTAATCTTTCCATATATTCATCAATTGTATTATCAACTTTATTAACTACTTGAATTAGCCTAATTCCTAAAATAATTAATACAATTAATAATATGATACCACACATATATAATATTACAGGTAAAATTGTATTCAAAGTATTCATATTACACCTCTTTATTCATTATTTTCTTCATACATTGAATCTATTAAATCAAATAAATTATCATCACTATCATCTTTAGATTCTTCTTTTACTTCTGGTATTTCTACTTCTTTCTTTTCCTCTAATGGTTCTTCCTTTACTTCCTCTTTTTTCTTAGTTGTTCTTCTACCAGTAGCTTTTTCTTTACTAGCATCTTTATAATCATTATTATATTCTAACCCCAAATCGTTAAAATATTCTTCTGCATCACCAACAGTAACTTCTTTTACTTCTGGCTTATCTTCGTTAGAACTTAAATCTACTAATCCTTCATCTTTAGTATCTTCTACTTCTTTATCTTCTTTCGAAACATGTTTTGGTTTTTCTTCTTCTATTGTAGTTGGTCCGTATGCTTTATTTCTAACTTCATCAACAGATAAATTTTCTTTAGCATAACTACTAGTTAAACGAACTTCAGTCCTATTAACTATTTCTTCTTTCTTATAATTCTTATCTAAAACACCATAAATTGGAGAAATAATTGGTGAAGGTCTAAACATTTTCTTTTCTGTTTCATAACTACCATAATGCATAACATTCACTTGATTAGCTTCATCTATGCCATATAAATGTCTTTCATTAGTTCTCTCATAATCATGTTCTTCTTCTACCGGATCAACTACTCTAATAATCTCTGGTTCTTCATTATTATCTTCTGAAGCAATTTCTTCTTTATCACCAAACTCAGAATCATCAATTATTGGAAAATTATAATCTGGTTCCGTTTTATGTGTTAATGGTTCTACATCAAAATCCTCATCTAAAGGTTTTTCTACTACTGGATCTATTTCTTCCGGTTCTTCTTCCTTCTCAGGTAATACAACCTTCTTAGCTATAGGACCCTCATCATGTAGTTTTTCTTTTTTCTCTTTTCTTTTTCTCTCTCTTTTTGGTTTTGGTTTAGCCTTCGGCTTTTCCTCTACTTCAACATATTCTTCTTCAAAAAGAGCATTCTTTAACTTGTCAAAAACTCCCATATGTTCACCTCTTAACTAATCGTTATAACTATTTACATCAATTGTTTCTTCGTCAGATGATTTCTTTCCTTTATTATCATATTCTTTAACATAATCTAAGAAATCACTATCATCAGACTTAGAATTAAAAATATTATAATCTTCTTCTTTATAGCTTAATACATTTTCTCCTACTAAACTATCTAATATTTTATCATTATATTTAACTGATTTAACTAAATAACATAAATTATTAACTGCAGTAACTAAATCTCTCTTAGATACTAACACTTCTACTTTACTATAGTTAAATACACATTCAATAAAGTATTTCTTACCTACTTTATTAATCTCAATATAACCTTTTTTATTATTATAATTAAGTTTCTTAGCATAATAAGCTTTCTTATCTACTTTATATTTAAGTTTAGTTTTATGATAATAACTAATAACATCTACATAAAAATAGTATTTATTATTATTTTTATCTTCTAATAAAGCATTATACTGATTTTTATTAAGAAACTTTAGTCCCTTTGGAACATAATACTTATAACCTTCAAAATTAACATTATATAGTTTAGAATTATCAGATAGTATCTTATCAATATTACTATCTATTGATGAATCACTAAGTGATCTAATACTACAACCTGATACTAAAATTATTAAACTAAAGAGTAAAACAACTATTTTTTTCATAATTCACCTACTCTTCTTATTTCATTATATCATATTTTTTATAAATCTAAAATTATTTTATTAATTATTTCTTCTTTATAGCTTTAACACTATATATAGGTATTCCTTTGCTAGAAAACTTATCTTCATACTCAGTAGTAATAAAGTCTTCTTCTACACTACTATGTAAATCAAAACTAATATCTTCTAGAGTATATCCAAAACTAGAAAAACTTTCTAGTGAATAAATATATAAGTCTCTATTATCTGTTCTCATATATATTTCTTTATCATCTTTAAAGATATTATTATACTTCTCTAGAAATATTTTACTAGATAATCTTCTTAAATGATGTCTATTCTTTGGCCATGGATCAGAGAAATTTAAATATATTCTATCTACTTCATGATTAAACACTTTATCTATATCTAGTGCATCCATTCTAATAACTAATAAATTAGTAAGATTTTCATCTATCTTAGGTAAACATTTAGCTACTACACTATCATACTTTTCTATACCAATAAAATTAATATTAGGATACTTAGAAGCATTCTCTCTAATAAATTTACCTTTACCCATACCAATCTCTATATATATAGGATTATTATTACCAAACAACTTATTCCATTTACCAGAATGATCTAGGTGATCTTTAACTAGAAACTTTGAATTATTAAGTATTTCTTCTTTGTTTTTAACATTCCTAAGTCGCATAATAACACTCCATTCATATATACCTATATTTTAACACAAATTAACTATATATCATATAATAAAATGATTAAAGGAGAGTATTATGAATAACTTCCAAGTACCATATATACCATTACCTTTTCCAAATAACATAGAATATGAAATTATTAAATTAAAAAAAGAAATTAAACAGTTAAAAGAAAGAATAAAGAACTTAGAAAAAGAAAATAAAGACGATTATTTAGAAAAAGATGATGGATTATATATGATTTAAGAACTTTAGGTTCTTTTTTTTGCTTGAAATAAAACAATTGTGATATACTAATAATGAAGGTGATATATATGTATAAATTAATTACTTTAGATAAAAATAAATATGATAATTTTGTTAAAAATCATAAAACAAAATCACATTTCTTACAATCATATTCATGGGGAGAATTATGCAAAGTAAAGAAAGGTTTAACTCCTCATTATTTAGGGTTATTTGATAATAAAGATAAACTAGTTGGCGCAACACTATTACTACAAAAACATCTTCCAATGAACTTCTGCTATTTATATGCACCTCGTGGATTTGTAATAGATTTTAATGATACAAAACTAGTTAATATAATGATTAGAGAAGTAATTAAATATGCTAAAAGTAAAAAATCTATATTTGTAAAAATAGATCCAGATATAGTAATTAAAAAATATAACTATTTAAATGAAGAAGTAAAACTAGATTATGATTATAATAAGATATTAAACAATCTAAAGAAACAAGGGTTTAAACACTTAGGTTTTACAAAGAACTTTGAAACTACACAACCTAGATATTCTTTTAGAATAGATCTAAATCAATCTTTAGAAGATATAGAAAGCCATTTTTCTAAAACTACTAGACAAAGAATATCTAAATCAGAAAAACTAAATACTATAGTAGAAATAGGTACTAAAAAAGATATTAAAGAGTTTTATCATTTAATGACTTTAACTGAGTCTAGAAAAGATTTTATATCTTATAACGAAGACTATTATGAAACTTTATATGAAATATTTAATGGTAATAAGAATTCTAAAGCTACTCTATTCTTAGGAAAAGTAGATATAGATAAAACTATTAAAACTATTAAAGATAATTTAAAGAATGTTAATAATCAAATATCTATACTTCCTATAGATAATCTAAGTAAGAGCGCTAAAAATAAATTAAAAGAATTAACTAGACAAAAAGAAAAACTAGAAAAAGATATAGAAAAATTTAATAATTATAAGAAAGAATATGGTAACAAATTAACATTAAGTGCTCATATGATTATTGAGTATGGTAATAAAGCTTGGGTATTATATGCAGGTAATCATAATATACTAAGTGAAACTTATGTTAACTATAATACTTATTTTGAACATATAAAACATTGTAAAGAAGCTGGATTAGATATCTATGATCAGTTTGGTACTATAGGAGATTTATCTAAAGATAATCCTAGATTAGGTCTACATGAATTTAAAAAGAAATTTGGTGGAGACTATGTAGAGTTTATTGGAGAATTTGATTACATTACTAATAAATTCTTCTACTTTGTATTTACTAAGTTAGTACCAATCTATAGAAATATTATAAAGAAGAGAAGTAAGAAGGAGCTTAAAGATGAAATTGATAGAACTAAATAAAAAAGAATTTAAAAAATTTGCAGATAAACACTCACAAATTACTTTTCACCAAACAGAACAGTGGGCTAATCTAAAGAATGAAACTGGATGGACTCCTTACTATATAGGATTAAAAAACACTAAAGAGATTAAAGCGGGAGCTCTACTACTTGCTAAAAGATTACCTATTATTAAAAAAGTTATGTTTTATTCACCTAGAGGTTTCTTAGTAGATTATAATGATAAAAAATTATTAAAAGAATTTACTACAAAAATAAAAGAATATGTTAAAGAAAAGAATGGTATATTTATAAAAATAGATCCCTATGTAGAGTACCAAGAAAGAGATAATAATGGAGATATTGTAGAAAAAGGAAATAATAATAAAAAAGCTCATAAGAACTTAATAGATTTAGGTTATAAACACTTTGGTTTTAATACTATGCAAGATACATTACAACCTAGATGGATGCATGTTATTGAAACTTATAAAAGAACTATAGATGAAGTTAATGCTGATATGGATTCTAAGACTAGACAAATACTACGTAAGAATGAAAGATGTGGTATTACTACTAGAGAGATTGATAAAAATGAGTTAAAAATATTTAAAGAGATAATGCAAAAAACTTCTGATAGAAGAGAATTTATTGATAGACCATTCTCTTACTATGAAGCTATGTGGGATAACTTACATGATTCTGGTATTTTAAAGATATTAATTGGAGAAATAGATTTTAATATATATGAGAAAAATACTACAGATGAATTAAATGAACGAAAAAGTGCTTTAAAAGATAGAACATATAAACATGATAATAACTTATTAAAGATGAATGAAAAAAAATATAAGTCTAGTAATAAACAAGATGAAGAAGCTATTAAGAGATTAGAAAATGATTTAGATAAGATTAAAGGTTATAAAAAAGAGTATGGAGATAAGAAGGTATTAGGAGGTATTTTATTCCTTGTATACGGCAATGAAGTATTATCTTTACTTGGAGGTACTCTAGATGATGTAATGAAGTTTAAATCAGCTTATACTATCCACTATGCAGGTGTTAAATATGCAGTAGAGAATAAATATAAGAGATATAACTTCTATGGTATTACAGGAGACTTTAATACTAATAATCCACTATATGGATTATATCTATTTAAAAAGAGTTTTGGAGGTCATGTAGTAGAATTATTAGGAGAATATGATCTACCAATAAGTAAATTCTGGTATCATACTTATAAAATAGCTTTTGGTATGTATCATAAACTAAAAAATATAAAAAATAAAAAGTAACTAAGTTACTTTTTTATTTTGAATTTCTTTAAGAATCCTTTACTAAATACATTAACAATAGTTTTAGTTTTATAAGTATATATAAAGTATACTAAAGCTCCTATTAAGAAATATATAAGTATTATAACTAAATTAAATATTCTATTATCAGAATATAATGGTATAAAGAATTTAAGTACTGATATAACTAATCCCATTAATATAGCGGCACATAATATATCAAATAAATTCTTAACTACATCTTCATAACTAATACCATATTTCTTTCTTATAACTACTAAACATATAATAAAAGATAATAAATAACCAATTATAGTAGCAGTAACAATACCATAATATGGAGGTAATTTTAAATGATTAAATACCCCTATTAAATAAGTATTAAGTAATATCTTAACTATAATACCAGAAAACAAACTAATTAATAATACTTTATAGTCTTTAAATACTTGCATAATAGAAACTGATACAGTAAATAAAGACATAAACAATCCAATAAATATTGAATATGATAAAACACTAGGTCCATAAGTACTACTACCATAGAACAATGTCCAAACACTTCTAGATAAGAAACTAACTCCTACTGCAATAGGTATAGCTAAGAACAATACTATACTAATAGCTTGATTAATCTTTTTAGTCATATCTTGTTTATCTTTATCTACAAAACTCTTAGTTAAGTTAGGTATCAAACTAACTATAACTCCTGCAGATATAGAAGCAATTATCATATTAAACTTAGCTGCCCAAGTAGATAACATACTCATAATAACTTCTGCATCACTAGTACTATATTTAGCATATTTAACTAATCCCTTAACTACAGTAACCATATCTACACAACTATATAATGATTTAAATAAATCTATTAATATAAATGGTACTGCATAAAATACTATTTTCTTAACTATTTGTTTAGTACTTATAATAGGTTCATTTACCGGTCTAATCTTTTCATTAAATTTCTTTCTATTCTTAATTCTTTTCTCTACTAAATATAAATAAGATATAAAAGCACCTACAGTAGCTGCAAAAACAGCTACACCAACAGCAGTACTTAAAGATAATTTAAATACTTTTAAAGTTAAATAACTACCTAGAATAATAATAGTAATTCTAACTACTTGTTCTATAACTTGTGATATAGAAGGAGCTATCATAAATCTATGTCCTTCAAAATATCCTCTATATATGCTTAATACGGGTACTACTAATATAGCTGTAGATATAACTCTAATAACTAAAGTAACATCACTTACACTATTTCCTCCTGATAAATTACCAATAATCATATTAGCAAGCATTGGCGCACATACTATTAAGATTAAGAAAGAAATAACACCTAATAATAAAGCTATTCTTTTACCAATAACAAAAGCTCTTCTCTTAGCACTATAATAACCAAGAGTTTGATACTCAGATACTATATTACTAATAGCTAAAGGTATACCTGCAGTAGATATAGACATAAAGAATAAATATATAGTATAAGCATACCCATATAAAGCTCCACCCTTATCACCTATAATAGAGTGAAATGGTATAACATATAATATTCCTAATATCTTAGTAATAACAATACCCAAAGTCGCTACAAAAGCACCAGTAATAAAATTGTTCTTTCTCATAGACTTATCTTTCATATTATATCTCCTAGTATCATAATAACATATTTTATAAAAAGAAAAAAGGAGTTAAACTCCTTCATTATAAACAATCATAGCTGAAAAACAAAATATTTGTTCTTCACTATATATACTAACACTAACTTGATATTTAATATCTATAACTTC
>JAFWNS010000022.1 GCA_017510225.1 Bacilli bacterium | reverse complement strand
TGGTGACGAGTACGGAATTCGAATCCGTGAATGCTGCCGTGAAAGGGCAGTGTGTTAAGCCGCTTCACCAACTCGCCATATGGCGCCTCAACTAGGACTTGAACCTAGGACCCCTTGATTAACAGTCAAGTGCTCTAACCAGCTGAGCTATTGAGGCAATTAATGGTGGACCTGACAGGACTTGAACCTGTGACCCCACGCTTATCAAGCGTGTGCTCTAACCAACTGAGCTACAGGTCCATAAACATTAATACTTTATAAGTTTACAATACTTTTATACTTTTTGCAAGTAAAATTTTACTCGCACTAATAGAATACTATAATTAGTATGTTAAAGTCAAGAAATAATATACTTTTTTAATAAAAACTATTGTAAATTTACTAAATTTATTATAAAATAAACTTGCGTGTTAAATGGACTGTTAGCTCAGTTGGTAGAGCAACTGACTCTTAATCAGTGGGTCTAGGGTTCGAATCCCTAACAGTCCACCATATTATAATCATGAGAGGACTTGAAAAAAGTTCTTTTTTTGTATAAAAAAAGATAGTTAAACTATCTTAATTTACCTTTAGAACCTTTCATTCCTTTTAATCCACCATTAGCTGCAAAACCTTGTAAGATATTTGTATCAAAAGAATGAACTTTACTTAATCTCTTCTTATAATCTTTTACTCCTAGATTAATCATATCATCAAGTAATGTTGTAAAGTTAACATCTTTAGCATTCCATAAATAGAAAGCTAAGCTTCCTGGAATAGAATTAATTTCATTAACATAAACTTCTTTCTTTTTATCATCTATTAAGAAATCAATTCTACAGTTTCCTCCAGATCCTAAAACTTTGAATGATTTCATAGCTACTTCTTCTACTTTTTCTTGTACAGCTTTATCTAGTTTAGCAGGTAATTTTCTTAAAGCAGAAGCCATTCCACCTTTTCCAGATTTAACAGGCATTTTTCCACCTTTTACTTTACCTTTTCCTCCTCCAACATATTTATCTTCATATGTTAAGAATTTATTTCCAGATAATACTTCTTCTATAGCACTAACTTTTTGATGAGCATAATTACCCATAACAGCAATATTTACTTCTTTTAAGTTAGATACTACCTCTTCTACTATAATCTTTCTATCATATTGAATAGCTTCATCTATTCCTTCTATTAATTCTTCTTTATCACTACATACTGATATACCTACACTAGATCCAGTAGTAGCAGGTTTAATAATAACTGGGAATTTTAATTTAGAAACTTTTTTAATTACAGCTTCACTATCTTGTTTATAATCACTATCATAGAACCAAGCATATTTAGTAATAGGAAGTCCTGCTTCTTTCCATATAGCTTTCATATATACTTTATCTTGACCAACTACTGATCCATAAACGTCACTTCCAACAAATGGAATACCAATAGATTGTAAATAACCTTGTAATACACCATCTTCTACATTAGTACCATGTACTATTGGGAATGCAATATCTATATCAGTAACTACAGTCTTAGGGAATGATTTCTTTTGTAATACATAACTTCCCTTATTGTAATATAAAACTACATTCTTTCCATATTTTTTAATTAAAGATAAATCTTGATATACTTCTATATCTTTTAACATTTCTCCTGTATACCATTCTCTATCTTTAGTAACATAAATTGGTATAACATCATATTTTTCTTGATCCATCTTATTCATAGCTTGTAATGCAGAAATAATACTAACTTCATGTTCTACACTTTCTCCACCAAAAATAACTCCTACTTTAATTTTCATATAATCAACTCCTATTCATTATAAGTATCTGGTAAATCATTTTCAAACAATGCATAAACATCTTTCTTATTATTAGTTAATCCTCCAATAAAAGAATATGCATCTCTAACATCATTATATACTACTATTTTATCTTTATCAAAACCACTAGACTCTAATCCCTTTTTAATAGGTTTAGTCTTCTCTTCCCCTACTAATACTACATAATCAGCTACTTTAGAAATTTGCTTACCAAACTCTTTATTATAATAATCTTCTTTATCTCCTAATTCTATCATACCAGGAGTAACTACTACTTTAATACCAGGCATCATACCTAATACTTTACAAGCACTTTCTGCTCCTACTGGATTAGAATTATAAGCATCATCTATTTGATAAAAATTACCAAGTTTCTTTAACTCTAATCTATGTTCTACTGTTCTAACAGTTTTAACTGCTTGTACTAAATCCTCTATAGAAATACCAAATTCTCTACCACAAGCAATACCTGCTAAAATATTATAAACACTATGATCTCCTAACAACTTAGTTTCAAACTTATATTTATTTTTATCACCTTTAAATACTACATCAAAACTAGTACCTTTATTAGAACACTTAATATTAGTAGCTCTAACATCAGCATCCTCATTATCTATTCCTATCCAAATAACTTTAACATTATTCTTTAGATCATAATCAACTTGTTTTTCATCATCCATATTTAAAACTGCAAAACCATCACTAGGAAGTGATTCTATAAGTTCAAATTTACCTTTAATTATATTTTCTTCACTACCAAATGATTCTAAATGAGCAGTACCTATTCTAGTTAAAATACCATATTTAGGATGAACAAAATCACATAACTGTTTTATTTCTCCTCTTTTATAAGCACCCATTTCTGCAATAAATACATCATTAAATTTATCTAAATGATTATTTATAGTTATCATTAATCCATAAGGAGTATTTAAATTCCTTGGACTAGGTAATGTATTATATTTAATATTTAATATATCACTTAATATATTCTTACTACTTGTTTTACCATAACTACCAGTAATACCTATTACTTTTAAATTATTCATATTTTTTAATTTTACTTTAGCATGTGTTAAGTAATAATAGTATACACATTTTTCTACTGGAGTATTTATTACTTTAGCAATCCATACAATAATAGGATTTAAATAAACCATTATAGTTAATATTAATATAATTAAATAATAACTTATATTTACATTAAACATTAATAATACTATTGGTAATATATATAAAATAAATGTAGTTATAATTAATCTTTTAACTCTAGCTGTTATTACTAATGGTTTTTTATTTTGATATGATTTTAATCTCTTTTTCCATAATAATCCTAATACTATATATATAATAGATATTATAATAATAGATATTTTTGCTGTAGGATTACAACTAGTTGCACATTTTAATGCATTTGGACCAGATTCTTTTATGTAAAGAAATAAAGATATTAATACTGGTATTAAATCTAAATCAAATAATTCTTTTAAGTTTTTAAAATACCATTTAAAATATCTATTATTTTCGTTATATAAGTTTTGTTGTAACATATGTAGATATCTTTTACTTTTAAATATTAAACAAAATAATATTGATACTAATAAAAATATATAAATATACATTATTTACCTCCTTTAAAGAACTCTTCTAATATTAAACATACTCTATCTATATTTTCTATATATGCATAATGTGTTCCAGGAAGTATTATTAATGCTGCATCTATCATTATTTTTTCTAATTCTTTAGCATCACTTACAGGAGCTTCTTCATCATATTCTCCCCATATAAGTAATGTTGGTTCTTCTATTTTTCTAGCATAACTAGATAAATCTTCATTAACTACATTTACTAGAGTTTGTCTCATTATTGGACTAGCTGCCTTATAATCCCTAGATCCAATAAATTTCTTCATAAATTCACCAATACTATTCATACCAGGTAAAGTCTTCATTTTCTTTAAGAATTTAACCCATAATGATAAATCTTCATCTATTCTAATACATGGACTTCCAAATAATACTAATTTTTCTATTGGATTATTAGCTGAAAATCTAATTCCTACTCTTCCTCCAAAAGAATGTCCAATAACTATTGGTTTTTTTACTTTAACTTTTTTTACAAATTCTTCTAATACTAAATAATAATCATCTATTGTATATGGAACACTAGGTTCATCACTTTCTCCAAAACCAGGAAAATCTAATATAGTAATTCTATATTTATCAGAAAATCTATCACCAATAAACTTCATCATCTCTATATTTTGTCCCCAACCATGTAAAAGTAAAATATCTTTTTTACCTTCTCCATATTGTATATAATTAATATTTAAACCTTTGATTTTTATTTTCATGAATATCACTCCATATCAAGTATATTATACCATAATTTTTATAGTTTAGTTTTACATATAAATAAATATTTACATAAATATACAAAAATAGTCTACAACGTAGACTATTTATCTTCATGAATTTTATCTATTATTTCATCTATATGCTCTCCATAAGCAATAGATTCATCATAAACAAACTTTAATTCTGGAGTATGACGAATCTCAATTCTTTCTGATAATTTACCCCTAATAAAATGATTTGCTTTATTAAGTTCATCTTTTATTTCTTTTTTATTAGATTCATCTAATACTGTAAAATATACTTTTGCATAACTATAATCACTAGTAGTATCTACCCCAGTAATAGTTACAAATTTTAATTTCTCATCTTTTACTTCAGTCATTAAAATCATACTAATTTCTTGTTGTAATATATGATTTAATCTTTCTACTTTGATACTTGACATAATATCAACTCCTAATATTATCTTTTAATTTCTACTAACTCATATATTTCAATAACATCGCCTTCTTTATAATCTTGGCAATTTTCTAAAGTAATTCCACAATCCATTCCTTTTTTAACTTCTTTAACTTGATCTTTTTCATGTTGTAATGTATTTATAGATCCATTATATACAACTACTCCATCTCTAATAATACGAGCTTTTTCATTATTTTTAACAGTACCATCAGTAACATGACATCCGGCAATTAAACCAACTTTAGAGAATTTAAATAATTGTCTAATTTCAAGTTGTCCAGTAACTTTTTCTTCATATTCTGGATCAAGCATACCTTTCATAGCAGCTTCCATATCTTCTACTACTTTATATATGATGTCATAAGTTCTAATTTCTATACCAAATCTTTTTGCATTATCTAAAGCTTTATTATTAGCTCTTACATTAAATCCAATAATGATAGCTCCACTAGCGCTAGCTAGAACTACATCACTTTCTGTAATAGCTCCAACAGCTCCACGAATAACATCTATTTTTACACCTTCAATATCTATTTTTTCTAAAGAAGATTTTACTGCTTCTAAACTACCATGAACATCAGCTTTTAATACAACTTTAATCTTTTTAACACCTTCTTGAATTCTTCCAAATAATTCATCTAAACTCATTCCACTAAAGTTTTTATCAGCTTCTTTAGCACGAAGTTTTCTTTCTTCAGCAATACTCTTAGCTTGTTTTTCAGATTCAAAAGCCATAAATTTATCTCCAGCATCAGGTACTTCACTTATACCTGTAATTTCTACTGGTGTTGATGGAGGTGCTTCTACTATATTTTGACCTAAATCATTTTTTAAAGTACGAACCTTACCAGCACAAGTTCCAACAACTATTGGATCTCCTAAACGAAGTGTACCATTTTCTATTAATAGAGTTGCAACTGAACCTACTTTATTATCTTTTTTAGCTTCTACAACTGTTCCAGTTGCATATCTATTTGGATTAGCTTTATATTCTTGCATTTCTGAAACTAATAAAATATTTTCTAATAATTCATTAATTCCTTCACCAGTTTTTGCAGATAATTTATTAACTATAACGTCTCCTCCCCATTCTTCTGGAGTAAGACCATTTTCTGCTAAACCACTTAAAGTTTTATCTATATCAGCATCAGGTTTATCTATTTTATTAATAGCAACTATTATAGGTACACCTGCAGCTTTTGCATGATCAATTGCTTCTTTAGTTTGAGGCATAATACCATCATCAGCAGCAACTATAATAATAACTATATCTGTAATAGATGCACCACGTGCTCTCATTTCAGTAAATGCAGCATGTCCTGGAGTATCTATAAATGTAATTAATTTATCATTACATTTAACTGAATAAGCTCCAATAGCTTGAGTAATTCCTCCTGCTTCACCTTCAACAACATTAGTCTTTCTAATAGCATCTAATAATGTAGTTTTACCATGATCAACATGTCCCATAATTGTTACTACTGGAGGACGTTCAACTAAATCTTCTTCCTTATCCTTTATTTCAAAATTCTCAAAATTAGAAATATCTGCAGTTTCTTCTTTCTTTAACTTCTTATCATAATCACTAACAACTACTTCAGCAGTTTCAAAATCAACTGCTTGATTAACTGCAGCCATTACACCTAATCCCATTAATTTTTTAACTAAATCAACTGCTTTTACACCAAGTGCTTCTGCTAAATCAGATACAGTCATTCCTTCTTTATAAAGAACAGTATCATCATCTTTAACAGCTTCATTAGATTGTAATTTTTCTTTATTTTTATAAGCTTTTTTTCTTTCTTTTAAGAAATCTTTTTTATTTTCAGTCTTCTTAACAGCTTTCTTTTTAACTTTTTCAAAATTACTAGAATTATCTAAATCAAACTTAGTATCCATAGCTAATTCTTCTGCTTTATCATAAGCTTCTTCTTCAGCTAATTGTTCTTCATATTCTTCGCTATTTTCTATTTCTACTTCTTCTTCATCACTTTGTACTTCATTATCTAAAGTAACTATATCTACATCTTCTAACATACTATCTTTATCATCATATTTAATATCTAACTTATCACATAAAGCCATAATTTCTTCTACAGTTTTATTAACATCTAAAGCATATTCTTCTACACTCATCATATTATCACCTCCACTATTTTTCTATTACTTTTTTAATTTCTTCATATAAACTTTCATCAATAGAACATTCTAATCTATTTTCTAAAATATTAGAATTTTTTATTTTATCTAAAACACTAATATCTTTTTTAATATATGCTCCTCTACCATTAATCTTTCCAGTTTCATCAACTACTACTTCTCCTTCAGGAGTCCTAACTATTCTTAACAATTCTTTTTTAGGTAATTTTTCTTTTGTAATAACACAAGTTCTTAAAGGTATCTTTCTATTCTTCATATTATCACCTCTAATTATCTAAAATTAATTCCTGCTTCTCTAGCTTGTTCTGTTGTTTTAATATCTATTCTATAGTGAGTTAATCTACTAGCAAGTCTAGCATTTTGTCCTTTTTTACCAATAGCTAGTGAGAAATTATCTCCATCAGCAATAACCATTGCTTCTTGTTTCTTAGGATCAGTAATTGCTACTGTTAAATCTTTAGCTGGAGATAAAGCATTTTCTATAAATGCAGCTGGATCACTATCATATCTAACAACATCTAATTTTTCTCCATGTAATTCTTCTATAATACGAGCAATTCTAGAACCTTTTTCTCCAATACAAGCTCCAATAGGATCTATATTTCCTCTTTCAGTATAAACAGCTACTTTACTTCTATTACCAGCATCTCTAGCAACACTATAAATCATAACTGTTCCATCAGTAAGTTCTGGAATTTCTAATTCAAATAATCTTTTAACAAATCCATAATGTGTTCTAGATAGTAAAACTAATAAGTTTTTACCATTATTATCTACTTTAGAAACATATACTTTTATTTGAGAACCCATTTCAATCTTTTCTCCAGGTATACAATCTTTCTTAGGAAGTATTCCATTAGTTCTACCTAAATCAATAAAATAGTTATCAGTATCTTCTAACGCTACTGTTCCAACTAATAATTCATCTTGTTTATCACCGAAATCTTCCATAATACTATTTCTTTCAGCTTCTCTTATCTTTTGAATTACTACTTGTTTTGCAGTAGATGCCGCAACTCTACCAAAATCTTTTGGAGTAACTTCTTTATCAATTGTATCTCCAACTTCTAACTTCTTATCAATCTTTTTCGCATCACTTAATTTAATCTCAACATCAGGATTAAAGAAACTAACTTTTTCTTCTTCTTTTTCTTCTCCTTCAGTTTCCTCTGTTGTTTCTTCTTCATCTTCTTCACTATAATTTTCAAATAAATAATCTTCATATTCTTCTTTAGTCATTTTATCATCTGGTACTACTGTTAAATATGAAAATACTTTAATATCTCCTGTATCTCTATCAAATACTACTTTTACATTAGTTTTAGAATTAAAATTCTTCTTATATGCAGAAGTTAAAGCTAACTCCATTGCATCATATACTACATCTTTATCAATACTTTTTTCTTCTACAATATTATCTAATGCTTTTAAAAATTCTTTACCGTTCATACTACTCACCTTTCTCCTTTGAATAAATATCTACTTCATAAATATTATCAGTAATTAAATTACTACTATCTAATTTCTTATTTATAATTCTAGATGCTTCAGTTACTTTATTTAAATCAATAACTTCATTACTATCTAAAACTATATTTAATACATCTTTACTTTCTACTTTTTCTATAAATGCATCATCTACAAATACTCCTAAAGATTTAATATCTTCACTAACTAGTTTCTCTATATTACTTTTCACACCCTACCTCCTATAGACATAATAAAGAGTGGACTTTTCTTTCCACTCCTTTCTCGCCCTTATTATAACATAAAATTTATAAAATACAAACAATAACTTTAATTTTATATAAAAATATGTTAATCTTTAGTTGGTGATTATATGAATAAGATTAAAAACTATATTAATTTTAAAAATTTAATAATCTTAATACTTATATTAATACTATTCTATTTTAGTTCACTATTTAGATTAATTCCTATATCATTATTTAAGATTAATCAAAATAATCCAACTAATAGAATACTATTAACACTATTTTCTAATATATGTTTATTATTTATATTAATAATGATTTATAGAAAAGATTTAATTAAAGAATTTAAAATATTTAAAAAGAACTTTATTAGTAATATAAATACTGCAACTACATATTGGATAATAGGATTATTCTTTATGTTTAGTACTAATATATTAATAAATTTTGTTTTTAAACCAGGAGGAGCTTATAATGAAAAAACAGTTCAACAAATGATTAATACAACTCCTATGGTAATGCTATTAACTGCTGGTATAATTGCTCCTATTATTGAAGAATTAGTATTTAGAAAATCATTTAAAAAGGCTTTTCCAAATAAATATTTATTTGTAATAATATCTTCATTTGTATTTGGATTATTACATGTTATAAGTAGTTCTACTTTATTAGGATTCTTATATATAATACCTTATATGAGTTTAGGATTATCATTTGCTTTAACATATAATAAAACTAATACAATATATTCATCAATCTTTATTCATATATTACACAATTCAATATTAATAATATTATCAATAATATAAAAAAGAGGTTTATTTACCTCTTTTAATTTGCATATCTATAAATGCTAATAACATAACTAACATAGTTTGTAATATTAATGTAGTAAAATATATTACCCAATAATTATCAATAGCAATACTGCTTATATAGAATAATGAATAGAATAAATAGTTAACTACTAATGCAAATATGTATGTTAATAATAGTAATATATAATTTGGTTTAGTATTATCAAGTAAGAATTCATAAATAGTTAAGTTTATAAGTTGACTTATAAAGTAACCACAAAAGTCACCAGCAACATTATATAATTCAAAACCTCTACCCATACATAAATTCATAAATACTACAAATATAACCATAGCCATAGCTGAAATAGAAATAGCCATAATTGATTTTTGATAACCTTTTTTCTTAGTAATATAATTAGTTAAAAAGTATATTACTGGTAATAAAAACAATGAATAACTTAAATTAAAATCATCTATTATAAATGTATAATTTTTTAAAGATTGTTGTAATATTACTACTGCTGATAACAATAATATATAAATCCAACTATCTTCATAAACTTGACTCTTTTTCTTTTTAGTTTTAACACTTTTTTTCTTTTCCATAATATCCTACCCTTCTTATTATAAATACATTTTAGCACATTAATATGATTTTTAAAAGCAATTTTTACATAAATATAAATTAATATAAAAAAAGACTACTATTATATATTATTTAGTGATATAATGTATTAAGTATTGGGGTGATACTATGAAGAAATTTAAAATTTATTATATAATAGTATTCCTATTATCATTAATTTTAGCTATTTCTAAAGGTTTTAATTTTAGTTTATTAATTACTTCATATAGTGATAAAAATATAGATGGAAATCAAGGTACTTTATATGTATTATTAATAAATCTTATAATAGTATCACTAATATGGATAGTAAGTTTCATAGTAACACTTATTAAAAAGAATAAAATTAATTATAAATGGTTATTATTTATTGGATTAATTCTATTAACTTTATTTATTCCTGTTAGTATAAATTCTTATTATGCTAAAGTAGAAGGAGTTTTAAATAAAGATTATATCGGTATAATAGATTTTATAACTCTATTAATAAGACATTTATAAAAACAACCAAATGGTTGTTTTTTTATTTTACTCAGTTTTACTTATAATTCTATTTAGAACTTTCTCATCATCTACTAATTTAAAAGCTTTATTATTAAGTCTAACTGTATGATATTTAGAAAGTTCACATACTGCAGAACTAATATCTTCATCATATTCTATATCATGATGTAATAATGGTTTACAAGTAAAACTCTTATTATTAGTATTATAAGTTCCAGTAAACTGTATTACAGTAGAATAATATTCTCCTCTAATATTATAAGAAGTTATACCTGTTTTATAATTATATTCACCGATATAATCTAATTCTACTTCATCATTATAAACACCAATTTCTTCAGATAAATGATATGTACCTAAATCAAAATATAAATAATCATATTCTGAAGGAACCCCATTTTTTACTCTATTTTCATATTCTTTTTCAGTTAATTTAGATAATTTTTTATAATAAGTAGCTTCATCATACTCTACAAATCCTTGTTCTTTAAAATATCCTTCAATATCAACTCTATAATATAAAAATACTAATAATATAACTAATATTAATATTACAACGATTATAAGATTTCTAATATTAAATAATTTATCTTTCATAATATCACCTAATCATTCATAGCCTTTACTTTTCTATATGATTCTTTTGTATATCCAAAAGGATCAGAGTTAGATGCTGGGAAATAATAGAATATATATTGACCTCCATATACACTATTAACCTTTGTTTTATCTTGTTTATAATGTTTCCTATTTGTAATATAGGATTTACTATGTCCACCTGTTATAGAACATATATCCCCTTGATTACCATTACGACAATAATTATGTCTATTACAGAACCAACAACCATGTTGATCTACATATAATGGTATATCTCTATTACCATTAACTATTACAGATTTTACAATATTAATAGCTTTTTTATTATTAGTTGGAGTTACACTTCTTCTACCAAACCAACCAGAATTTTTTACATAATCATAAACATCAGAATATTTTTTTCCAAACAATTCATATCTGTTTGCTATTAAATTAGCTTCTCCTCTCATACCTGCTTCTACATTACCTTGTTCTCTCATACAAATAGCAGCCAAATATTTGATTTTATAATTAGAAAGTTTATGTTTTTTACCATTTCTAGTTGTACTCTTAGACTTTTTCTTTGATTTAGATTTTTTCTTTATTTTCTTAATAGCTTTACTACTAACATTAATATTAGAAGCAGTAGGATTACCAGGCTTAAATTTAGAATTATCATATTTTGAACTAGCATTATTTGGTTTAGTTGCTTTATATAGACTTTCTGATTCATTCCAACAACTAGCTACATCCATTGCAGGTGCAATTCCACTATTAGATAAAACAAAGAATATTAAATTAACTAATGCTGGTAGAAAAAATAATATAACTGTTGCCATTAATGAATTAAATATATTCTTTTTTACTTTATAATTATCAGACTCAACTGGATTAACAGTGGCTTTTGTAAAATTAATATATAATGCCACCATAGCTAAAATAGGTCCCATTATCTGAATAAGATTAAGCGCACTTTTAATTATGTGCATAACATTAATAAGAGTTATATGACTACAAACAGTTGCACCTACCATAAGACCACCTCTATCATAATCATTATATCACACATATTATTCTACAAACAAAAAAACTCTATAAAGAGTTTACTTTTTTCTATGGAGCGGATGAGGGAAATCGAATCCCCGTCACAACCTTGGCAAGGTCGTATTCTAACCACTAAACTACATCCGCAAAAAAAATGGAGGGGCCTACCGGATTTGAACCGGTGATCAGGGTGTTGCAGACCCACGCCTTA
>JAFWNS010000006.1 GCA_017510225.1 Bacilli bacterium | reverse complement strand
AATAAATATCTCCATTTATTTAGATTCTTAAATATTTTTAATAAAGAACCTTTAAAGTCTCTAGACTTTTCATTATTTCCATTCATTGATCCAGGTCTAGGCATTTTCTAACTCCTCCTTTGTAAGTTGTGATAAAGCTATTTCTTTATAAACTTCACAAGTCTTAAGTAGTTCTTTATGAGTTCCAATACCTACGCATTCTCCTTTTTCTAACACAACTATTTTATCTGCATTCATAATAGTTCCAATTCTTTGAGCAACTATCATACTAGTAGCATCTTTAGTATATTTCTTTAATTCACTTCTTAATACTGCATCTGTTTTATAATCTAAAGCTGAGAATGAATCATCAAATATATATATTTCAGGATCTCTTGCGATAGCTCTAGCAATAGCTAATCTTTGTTTTTGACCACCAGAAATATTAGTACCTCCACGAGATATTTCTGATTCATATTTTTCATCCATCTTTTCTACAAAGTCTTTAGCTTGAGCTATCTTAATAGCTTCTTTTACTTTCTTTAAAGTTGGTTTTTCTTTTCCATTATCTCCATAACTAACATTATCTATTACACTACCTGTAAATATAACTGCTTTTTGTGGAACATATCCTATTTTATTATGAAGAGTACTTAGCTTATAATCTTTAACATTAACTCCATCTACTAATATTTCTCCATCAGTAGCATCATAAAATCTAGGTACTAAGTTTATTAAACTACTTTTACCTGAACCTGTTGATCCTATAAAAGCAATAGTTTCTCCTTTATTAACTTTAAAAGAAATATTTTTAAGTAGATATTCATCTGCATCTGGATATTTAAATGATACATCCTTAAATTCTACTACTCCTTTATCTTTTGTTTCATCATTAAATTTACCATCTAATATAGAAATATCTGAATCTAGGACTTCATTAATTCTATTAGCAGATACTTGAGAACGTGGCGCAATCATAAAGATTAATGCAAGCATCAAGAATGACATAATTACTTGAATACCATAACTAGTAAATACTACCATATTACTAAATAACATAATCTTATCAGACATTAAAGCTTCACTAATTAAGAAAGCTCCTACAAAATATATTCCTAAAGTTAAAGCATGCATAACAAAGTTAATTATAGGAAATAAAATTGCGAATGATTTTTGTATAAACATATGTGTATTAGTTAAATCTGTATTAACATTTTCAAATCTATTCTTTTGAAACTTCTCTGCATTAAAAGCTCTAATTACTCTAATACCTGTAAGATTCTCTCTAGTAACATTATTCATATTATCAATTAACTTTTGAACAACCTTAAACTTAGGTATAACTAACATCATAAGTATACCTACTACACTTAATAAAAATACTACTCCTATACCTGTTAACATACTCCATTCCATACTCTTATTAACTATCTTAAGTATAGCCCATACTGCCATAATAGGAGCTCTTATTAACATTTGTAATCCCATACTAATTAACATTTCTATTTGAGTAACATCATTAGTAGTTCTAGTAATTAAACTACTAGTTTTAAACTTCTTAATTTCACTAGTAGAAAAACTTTGTACTTTATTAAATATTTTTTCTCTAATTACTCTAGAAAAATCAGCAGATAAATAAGAAGCTAAATATCCTACGATTATTGCAGTCGCTAAAGAACCAAAAGCACACCCTACCATAAATGAACCTTTAGTTATAATATCTATCATCTTAGAACCATCTGTCTGTACTAATCTAGTAATAGAACTCATATATTCAGGTAATTTTAAATCTAAATATACTTGTAATACTATTAAACTAATACTAACAATTATTATTAATACATCTTTTTTATTAAAGTTTCTAAATAACTTAAACATATATACCTCCTATTTATAATATGACTTTTATATATAATATACTATTAAACAACTACTTAATTATAACACTTATAAAATATAATATCAAAAAAACTAGAATTATTTATTCTAGTTTTACTTCTTTATATTTTATTACTTTTTACAACGAAAGTCCTTTGTCTTGTTCTTTTTCTTCTTCTGTATTTTCAAACATATTATTTAGTTCATAATTATCAATATCTACACCCATTTTTTCTAATGCTTCTCTGAATACATCTTCTTTTCCTGGTTCATATTTTAATTTTTCTGGCACCATCGTATAATCTCTATACTCAGCACCATGATGTATAGGATTAATAACAGCACTTTTAAATGATTCTAAATCAATCTTTCCCTCTAAATTAAATTTTTCATAATATGCTTCAAGTACAGCTTGTAATACTCTTCCATCTATACCAATGTCATAACCTGAATAATCTCTATCTGCTTTATCATAAATTTTTAAGAATTCATCAAAAGAGATAACATTATCTAATCCATGACTAGAAACAAACATATCATATTTAAAATCAATATATTCTTTACTATCGTCATACATTTTTTGTAATTCTTCTGGTGTTTTATCCACAAAATTATCTTGCATTTCTTTTATTGCTTGTTCATGTTGTCTTTTTTCTGCTTCTCTTTCTTCTTGCTTTTTATTATCAGCATATTCAGCAAAATTACTTCCCTTTTCTTCCTTCTTAGGATCTTGAATATATTCGTTATATGTAATTAATTTATCAATAAAATAATTAGAAAAGTCAATACCATTACCAATATATTCTGCCTTTGCATAATCATATACTTCTTCAAATACTTCCTTAGTAAAAAAGGATTCCAAATCATTGTTACTTATAATACGTCTATATAAATATTCTTCAGAATTACCAGGTAAATATTCAATCCCAGCATCCTCATAGCCATATTCATAAATCCTCCTATCAGTAACTGGATTATATATTTCATGTTTCCTTTTTTCTGCTTCATACTTTTTATAGTTTTCTCTATTTTCATAATTTAACGAAGATGCTATAGCCAATAATTTATTATTAACTTCTTCATAAGACATACCATTTTTCATAACTTCTTCCATTATATTTCCTCCTATTATCTTAATTATACATAAAAATATATAGTATATACAATAATTATTAATAATTACTATTAAATTTTACGTAAATAAATTTTCTTTAAAATATAAAAAAAATTAGAATAATTATTCTAATCTTACTTTCTATTTTTTCTTTCTAACTTTTCTTCTTCCGTTTTGTTAACTAAATAATCTTTTATTTCATCTCTAGAAACTATTTGTCCTCTTTCTACATCTATAAATGGTAAATCACTATTATACTCATTTAATATCTCTAATATTTTATCTAATTCTTTTTCATTATGATCTTTAGAATAAATATCCCAGAAAAATCTTTCTCCAGAAGGTATTTTAATACCTACTATTTTATCAATAGGTATTTGTCCCTTTACTTGGTATTCACCTTCTCTACCAGCAAATCTTTTTCTAATAGGAAGTTTAGCAATCATTTCATAGAATGAATCTAAATCTTTTACTTTAGCTTTAATAGCGTCTATATTAGGATCTATTATAAAAGCAAATTCACCTTCTATGTAATGTCTATAAGAAGTTTGTTCTCCTTCTAATCTTTTAGCAAGTGAAATATAATGATTACCATTCCAAGTACCATTAGTAGCACTTCTTTTATCTACTCTACTCAAATGTTTTCTAGCTTTTAGTCCACCACTTTTCATAATCTTCTTTAATTTAACACTACTAAATCTGTGATAAAACCATTCTTTATTAATATCAATTTTTTTTCTACTCATCTAATCATTCCTTCTTGTGGGTCTAATATTATAACACACAAATATTATAAATCAATAATTAATCTTTTTACTATGCATACAGAAAAAATAAAATGGATTACATTTTCTTATAAACAAAGGTTTTTTATATTCATAAAAATATATTTTATCTTTGTCATATTTCTTTTTACCTATAAAATCAGAAAAATTATTTTTAAAGAATTCTAATATTTCTTCTAAACTATTATACTTATGTATTCCTTTATGTTTATCCCAAGATGCTTCAAAATAATAATAATGCTTATGTGGTTTAAATACTAGAAATGTATGACAATAGTATTTTCCATCTTCTCTAGATAATACAAATATAGTTTTATATTTTATTTTTCTTTTCTTAAAGTAATTTCTTTCTAATTCACACATTTCCCAACATATAGCATGTTTATTATTTATAATATCTTTAGTTTTTTGTCTTCTATAATCCTTAACAAAATTACCATCTTTTAAATTGGTATATAAATTACCTTTCTTATCATACCATCCATACTTTATTTTTTTTATATCATTATAAAACTTCTTTATTTCTTTCATAAATACTCCTAATGTTTTATCTTATGTATTAGTTTTAATAATTTATAATGCCATGTAATAGGAAGTTCAAACTCACCTATTAACTCTTCTACATAACCATTAAAACCTCTTTTAAACTCATATATACCATAGTCTTTAGGATGAGTATTTATATCAGCAGGTATACCATAGAAATTATGCTTCTTAAATCCGTTTTCTATACCATACTTAATCATCATCCATTGTAGTAAATATTGTGAATTAAACTTCATAAACTTAGAATAATTACCACTAGATAAATATATAATCTCTGGTTTAATAATTATAAACATAGAACCAGATAAAGTAATTATATCAGTACCTTCATTCTTTCTAATTTCTTCTGCATCATTAATTCTCTTATCAATAGCATTCATCTCATTAGTAAGACCCTTCTTTTGTCCATTATTATATTTAGCATCACTTAAACTATTAAATTTATCTTCTTTAACTTTTTTATCTTCTTTTAATTTCTTAATATATTTCTTTAAATCTAATTCTGTTATAAAGTATTTAACTTCACCTTTATCATTAAATAATTTAAACATATTTTGATAATATGATATATCTCTTACTGAGAAACTTTTTCTTTCTCCAGTCTCTATCATAATTTTTTGAAATTTATCTAATTCATCATACTTTAATTCTTTAATAGTTATACCTATCTTTTCTGCTTTTCTAATAGTATTTCTAGTATTAGGTTTCATCTCTTTTAAAATAGTAGCTTCATCTTTACCTTCCAAACCTAAAGAAAACATCCAAGATACTTGTTCTCTATCATCAATTTTTACTTGTTTAAAACCAAAATCTTTTAAGAACTTAACTACATCACTATTATCTGCACCATCTTCTACAATATTTCCATCTATATCTCTTTCTTTATAAATAATATATGGATCCATTCTAAAAACATATCCATTATTCTCTTTTACAAACTTCTTTATTTCTTCTAAAAATAATTTAAATACTTTCTTATCTTTATAATCTACTAACACACCTCTAGGAGCATAAAATTCAAATTTACCAAAGTGTCTCTTATGAGATACAAGTAGTGTTGCGGCAATTAGTTTATTTTTATCTTTTAACCCTACAAAATAAGACTTCCATCCAGATTTTTCTCTTAACTTAGCTATCTCTGGTGCCGAAATAAATGTCTTTAATGGATGATTCTCCCAAAACTTTCTATATTCACTTTCTTTTATTTGTACAAATTCCATTTGTTCACCTTCCATCATCTCTATATATTATTATATATAAAAAAAGAAGATTTATCAATAAACCTCCTTATTTTTTATTCCTAATTTTTTTCATCTTACTAGCGACTTTTCTATATGGTTTAAGACTATTATCTTCTCTAGCAATCAAAGTATATATAAATAATATAATCATTACTGCCATTAAGAAAAATGTTATAAATAAGTAGAAACTAAACTTATCTATCTTTTTAATAGTAGTATCTAAATAACTATTAGTTAAATAGTCATTGAAATTATCATTATTAATCTTAACTGCATTTTCTTTAGGTACAAAGTTATTTATATTTTTAATAGCTAATTGTTTTAAATTATTATCTATAATAACTGGATATCCATATACTTTTTTAGGTTTTGGTTCTTCTTTAGTTCTCTCATATGTATAATCAATTATTTTTTTATACTTATTATAATCATCTGGTCTAATCGCAATCAAATAAGTATGCCATACACCTGTATCTTCTTTTTCTATTACAAAATGTATCTGTTTATTAGCTTTTTCATAATAAGCAAACTTCTCAGACATTCTAGATATTTCTATATAGGAATAATCTTCATCAGTCTTAACATCACTCCATGATAAAACATTATGTTTTTGTTCAAATAAAATATAAGAACAATAAAATAGTAATGTTATTATGACTAAGTATATAACACAAAGTAAAAACTTAGTTACTAGTTTTTTTTCATTAATCTTTCTTTTTTTATTCTTTTTCATAAAATACACCCAACCACCTATATAATAACACAATTACTAAAAAACACAAAAAAAACAATTAATAATAATTGTTTTATTACATAATTAAATTTACAATGATAGCTAAAATAATAAGAACTACTAAGATACCTAAATATATAGTTGGATTAGTTTCATCATTATAATAATCTCTACCATTTTCATATATTTCATTTACTTCATGAGATTTTCTACTATAGTCTTTACTATAATAGTCACAGGCACTATCATTACCATTAACATATTTCTTTTTCTTCTTACAGAAATATACTGCCCCTCTCATTTTTCCATCTTTTTTATCTTCATAACTTAAATATGCACATCTACAACAACTCATAATACCCTCCTATTATTTAGCATCAGTAGAACCAAATCCACCTTCTCTACTACCAGTAGCATTATCATTATCTGTTACTAAAAACTTAGTAAACACTGCTTGACCTATTTTATCTCCCTTACTTACTTTAATATCTTCTCCACTACAATTAAAGTATGCAAAGAATAAATGTCCATCATTATCAGGATTACCATAATAGTCATGATCTATTAGACCTACACTATTAGCAAGAATAAATCCTTTTTTAGGACCACTACTTCTATTAAGAAGTAATACACATTCATCATCTTCACAAGCTACTTTTAATCCTGTAGGTACTAAAGTTGGTTTAGATCCTGGAACAAATTTAGGTATAACTAAATCTTCAGCAGCTTCTATATCATATCCTGCAGAATGAGCTGTACTTCTTTTTGGTAAATTTATATCTTTATCTTCATAACCTTTAACTACTTCAAATCTTCTAGCCATGTTTTTTAACTCCTTCATTTTTAAATTTAATCTCTTCTACACAGTTATTTTCTAAACTCTTCTGAACATCAATTACTCTTTGATTAGAACTACCTCTAAAATATAGTGATGGATCTTTTAACTTCTCTACAAATCTTCCATCTACCATAATATCTATATAAGATAAAAACTCCTTAGTAAAATCATTCTTCTTATACATATCATCCATTATTTCTTTATCAAATAAATATCCTGTATAACACCAAATATTCTTATCTGGATATTTTTTCTTTACTTTTTTAAGTAATGGAAGTACTCCTTTTTGATTAGCAGGCCACATTGGTTCTCCTCCTAAAAGAGATAATCCAGCAATATAGTCCTTATCTAAAGCTTTTAATATTTTATCTTCTTCTTTTTTAGTAAATTTATCTCCGTAATTATAGTCCCACGCTTCCTTGTTAAAACAATTTGGACAAGCATGTGGACAGCCGCTAACAAAAAGGGATACTCTAATTCCCTCTCCGTTAGCAATATCGTATTCTTTTATTGAAGCATAATGCATAATAACCTAACCTCCTAAAGATGTGTAACTCTAGCTTTTATCTCCTTAGTTTTACCAACATTCCAGAAGTTTTCTCCTAGGTATCCACAAGTACGTCTTGCGACATTCATTTTCTTTTTATCTTTATTTCCACAATTAGGGCATTCCCATTCTAAATCTTCATTGATTGTAATTTCTCCAGAGAATCCACATTCATGACAGAAATCTGATTTAGTATTGAATTCTGCATATTGAATATTATCATAGATAAATTTAACAACATCAGCCATAGCTTTTAAGTTGTGTTCCATATTAGGAACTTCTACATATGATATACATCCTCCAGAAGATATTGGTTGGAATTGAGATTCAAATTTAAACTTAGTAAATGCATCAATCTTTTCACGAACATCAACATGATAACTATTAGTATAGTATCCTTTATCAGTTACATCTTTAATAGTACCAAATCTTTCTTTATCAATTCTTGCGAAACGATAGCATAAACTTTCAGCTGGTGTTCCATATAGAGCAAATCCTAAACCTGTTTCTTTCTTCCAAGTATCACATTTTTCTCTCATATGTTTCATTACTTTAATAGCAAATTCTTCTCCTTCAGGAGTAGTATGAGAAACACCTTTTATTAATTTAGTTAATTCATATATTCCAATATATCCTAAAGATAATGTAGAATATGTACTATTTAAATATTTATCGATCTTTTCACCTTTTTTAAGACGAGCAATAGCTCCATATTGCCAGTGAATTGGTGAAGTATCACTTAAAGTTCCAAGTAAAGCTTCATGACGACACATTAAAGCTTCCTTACATAACTCTAATCTCTCATCAAAGATCTTCCAGAACTTATCTTCATCTTTTTCTGCAACTATACCAACTTGAGGTAAGTTAATAGAAACAACACCTTGATTAAATCTACCTTCAAATTTATAATTACCATCTTTATCTTTCCAAGGAGATAAGAAACTTCTACATCCCATTGGACTGAAAACATTTCCTTCATAATTTTCACGCATTTTCTTAGCACTAATATAATCAGGATACATTCTCTTAGCAGAACATTTAATAGCAAGTTTAGTTAAGTAATCATACTCTCCTCCACTTAAGTTATTGTTTTCATCTAAAACATATACTAATTTAGGGAAAGCTGGAGTAACATAAACTCCTTTTTCGTTCTTAATACCTTCATATCTTTGTCTTAATATTTCTTCAAAGATTAAAGCATTTTCTTTAATATATTTATCATCATCTTTTAAATGCATAAATAGTGTTACAAATGGAGATTGTCCATTAGTAGTCATTAATGTATTTATTTGATATTGAATAGTTTGAACACCTGCTTTAATTTCATCTTTAACTCTTTCATCAGCAAGTTCTTCAATTTGTTTCTTAGTTAAATCTTTATGATTTTTCTTAATATTTCTTACAAACTTATCTCTAGATTTTTTAACGTATTTACCTAGATGAGATACATCTACAGATTGTCCACCATATTGGTTAGAGGCAACTGCGGCGATAATTTGAGTAGTTACAGTACAGGCAACTTGAAAACTCTTTGGAGATTCAATCATTTTACCATTCATAACCATTCCATTATCTAGCATATCTTCAATATTGATTAAACAACAATTAAATATTGGTTGTACAAAATAATCTGCATCATGGAAATGTAGAATACCTTCATCATGTGCTTCACTAATCTTCTCAGGAAGTAAGATACGACGAGTTAAGTCTCTTGATACTTCTCCTGCGATATAGTCTCTTTGAGTTGAAGCTAAAACTGTACTCTTATTAGAGTTTTCTTCAGCTAACTCTTTATTTGTATTTTTAATTAAACTTAATATAGATTCATCAGTAGTATTAGCTTTTCTTACTAATGCTCTTGTATATCTATACGTAATATACTCTCTAGCTAATGAATACTTATTAAGTGCCATTAACTTCTCTTCAATAATATCTTGAATGTCTTCGACTAACATTCTTCTTTTCTTTAAACCCATTACATATTTTATAATGTTTTCAATTTGTCTATCAGTAATGCGATCGTCTTCGGCAACACAATCATTAGCTTTACTAATAGCGACTCTAATTTTTTCTGGATCAAAGTCTACACTTTTACCATCTCTTTTAATCACTTTCATAATATTTACCTCTCCTCTTATTTTTTCTACATTATCATCATAAAATATTTAAAAATAAAAAACTGTTGCATTTGCAACAATTTTACACTATAATTAAATTATAGAAAAAGGAGGGCTTTTAAATGCTTGAAAAACTTAGGATTTATGAAAATTTAGATGAAAAAAAATTTTTGTCGACTTTACAGTCTAATACAATTTTTTACAAAAATAATCAAACTATTGCCTACTCTTTAGGAGATAGAAATGTTATTGGAATCATAGAAGAGGGATCTGCTAACTTAGTTAGATTTGATTACAACGGAGAAAGAACTATTGTAGAGGAATTATATAGTGGAGATATATTCTCTGATATGTTTTATTCTTCTACTAATAGTGAATTATTAGTTATCGCAACATCCGATTGTAAGGTTACTTTTGTATCATATGATGAATTAATAAATAAAGCTCAAACAAGTATTAATGCATTATCCTTCTTAGATAACTTAATAAGTCTAATTACAGACAAACTAGTAAAAAGAAATGAAAGAATAGAATTACTTACTACTAGAACTATTAGAAATAAATTGCTTGCTTACTTTGAATTACAAACAAAAAAAATAAATTCCAAGTCTTTTGACTTAGAATATACTTATACTGATCTAGCTGACTATCTAGCAATTGACAGAAGTGCTATGATGAGAGAATTAAAACATCTAAAAGAAGATGGCTTTATAAATGATATAAATAGAAAGATTACTTTATTATATTAGTAATCTTTTTTATTATTATTTAATTCTAATCTAAGAGTTTTATTTCTTTTCATTGGCATACTAACACTATTATCATAATAGTGTTTATCACCACAAATTGGCTCGTTTCCTCTTCTAAAACTTTCTAAATATTGACGATATCTTTTAAGATCATCAATATTAGAATTATCAATTACTTCATCAAGAGTTATATTCTCTTCTTTATTTTTCTTTTTTATAATTTTATAAGTATGTTCAGGAATTAATGAATCTTCTTTTCTTAATTCATCACTAACTTCATCCTTTTCATTTTTACTTCTTGGTTCCATTTTCTTTATAAACCTATTAATTCTAATATCATTATATCTTTGTAACATAATGCAATATGAATTTAAAACTATTAAAGGAGGCACTATAATATCTGTAGCTAAAGCTGCTTCACCTGTGATTATTCCTACAGTAGGATATACACATATTAATAATCCTGCTACATGTATCCCTGTATTAAAAAGTAATTGTTTTTTAAATTTTTTAACATCTTCTACACTGTTGACTTTTCCTAGGTTATAGTTACCACCACTATTCCATAACATAGCTCGTCTTTCTTCCTTAGTCATATGTTTAGTAAAAGGATATACACCTAATTCATTCAAAAACAATACAAACTTCTTAAACTTCTTAATACCCAACATTTCATATATTTTCATTTCAATACTTTTATTCTTTTTCTTTTTCATTGCAAACAACCTCTCTCAAAATCGGCTCGTATTATACCATAAAAACACAAAAAAGTCAATTTCATAAAACAAAAAAAGAGCTCATAGCTCTAATCTTTTGTTAAGCTTAAACTAAGTTTTTGCTTCTTTAAATCAATATCTTCTACATAACAATCTACTATATCTCCAACACTAAATAAATCTCCTGGATGTTTAATATAATTCTTAGAAAGTTTTGATATATGAGCAAGTCCATCATCATGTAATCCAACATCTATAAATAAACCAAAGTCTACTACATTTCTAACAGTACCTTGAAGTTTGTCTCCTACATGTAAATCTTCTATATGTAAGATATCACTTTTAAGTATTGGTTTATCTAATTCATCTCTAGGATCTCTTTCAGGAGACATTAAAGAATCTATTATATCTTTTAGAGTATATTTATCTATATTTAATTTTTTACTATACTCTTCTATATCTATATTTAATGAACTCTTTAATTTATCAGTACCAATATCACTTATACTAAAACCTAAACTAGTAAGTAACTTAATAGTAGCGTCATAACTTTCTGGATGAATAGATGTTTTATCTAGAGGATTAGATCCATCTACTATTCTAATAAAACCAATTGACTGTTCATATACTTTAGGAGTCATACCTTTTAGCTTCTTAATATCATCTCTACTTATAAATTTACCAATCTTATCCCTAGTAGAAAGTATTTCATTAATTACTTTCTTAGTAAGTCCAGATACATAACTAAGTAGTGAACTACTAGCAGTATTTATATTTACTCCTACTGAGTTAACTGATTTAGTTACAACAAAGTTTAATGACTCATCTAGTTTCTTAGGAGTAACATCGTGTTGGTATAAACCTACTCCGATACTCTTAGGATCTATCTTAACTAATTCAGACAAAGAATCTTGTAATCTTCTACCAATACTTATAGCACTTCTTTTTTCTACAGTTAAATCAGGAAACTCATCTATTGCAAGCTTACTTGCAGAATATACAGAAGCTCCTGCTTCACTTACTATTACATATTCTACTTTCCTTTTAGCTTCTTTTATAGTATCAGCAATAAAAGCTTCACTTTCTCTAGATGCAGTACCATTACCTATAGCAATTATATCTATATTATATTTATCTATTAAATCTAATACTATTTTTTTAGACTCAGATATCTTATTATGAGGCTCTGTAGGATAGATTACTGCAATATCTAGAGGTTTTCCTGTTTTATCAAGTACAGCTAACTTACACCCTGTTCTAAAGCCTGGATCATATCCTAAAACTACTTTTTCTTTAATTGGTGGTGTAAGTAATAAATGTTCTACATTAGTAGAAAAGTTCTCTATAGATACAACTTCCGCTTTTTCTTTTAATTCACTTCTTATTTCTCTTTCAACACTAGGTAATATTAATCTCTTTAAAGAATCTTTAATACTATCCTTTATAATATCTACAACATATGATTTATCATTCTTAATTATTTTCTTTTCTAAGAATAAAATAATATCATCTTTATTATAATCCATAGATACAGTTATCACTTTTTCTTTTTCAGCTCTATTAATTGCCATTATACGATGAGGTTTTATATATTTAATAGCTTCACTATAATCATAATACATTTCATATATACTCTTTTCGTCTTCTGCATTCTTTTTCTTTTTAGTTACTAACATACCATTCTTATAAATAAAACTTCTAATATACTTTCTATAATAAGCATTATCACTAATCCATTCTGCAATTATATAAGAACTGTTTGTAATAGCATCTTCTACAGTCTTTACTTTATCATTAATAAACTTCTTACATAAATCTTCTATAGTACCATTAGTAGGAAAAGCCATAATCATCTTAGCAAGTGGTTCTAAACCTAAAGCAATTGCTTCTGTAGCTTTAGTCTTTTTCTTTTCTTTATATGGTCTATATAAATCTTCTACTTCTACTAACTTATTACATTTTAATATATTAGTTTTTAATTCTTCAGTAAGCATACCCTTCTCATCTATTAATCTAATAACATCTTCTTTTCTTTTTAATAGATTATTTTGATATTCATACACTTCATTTATCTTTCTAATTACTTCTTCATCAAGTGCCCCTGTAGCTTCTTTTCTATATCTAGCAATAAAAGGTATAGTATTACCCTCTTCTAACATAGAAAGTACAGTACTTACTTGTTTAGTACTTATATTTAAATCTTCACTTATACTTTTTATAATCATTTCATTCATCATGCATACCTCTTTCCACAATAAATATTATAACATAAAAAAAAACGATATAAATCGCTTTTTATTTTACAGAATATTGAATATTATAAATTTTTTCACCATCTTTTTCTTTTCTAGTTTGGAAATTTATAGAACTTCCATTACCAATATAATGGTAATTATTTGGTGTCGGTTTATAATAAACATTAAAAGGTTTAGTATCATATAACTGTCTTATCTTTTTTATAGGTGTATTGATTGTTACTCCACCAGGAAATTTTATTTTATTAGCTGCTTCACGAGAAGATAAATTATTATAAACATCTTCATATTTACTATTAGCAACCTCTAAAGTTATTCCAACAACTTGATCAGACTCAACCATCGCTTTAAAATTCAATTGTAATCCAGAACTAGTAGAAATCTTAACTCTATCTAAAGATTTTTCTTCATCACCAGATGAATCATAAATAAGATTAGTATTTAGTTTTTTTTCAAATACTCTTACACTACAAGGTAATTGTATTTTTTTATTTAGTATTTCTATTTTACCGTTTTGCCATGATTTGATTTGAGTTTTTTCTATACCAAATAAAACTATAATCGCTACTACACCAATACCTGCAATACCTAATAATGTAAGTAGCGTTGATAATGTTGATTTTTTTGTATTTGGTTTTTCAATCTTATTCCTTTTGTTTGTATTATTATAATTATCGCTTTGTTCATAATTTATATACTTATTACGAAAATGTAGACCCATAAACTACCTCACTTTAATAACCATATCTTAGTATTTCAAATGTTACATTATATGATACTTCATATTTTTTGGCATCTTTTTCTGAAGCATAAAGTAAATCAAACAAGAATTTCTTACCTATACCGATAGAAGATCCTCTATCTAATACAATAGCAATTATATTATTACCTGCTTTAGAATTCTTTATTCTTACAATAGTTCCAAATTTATATTTTCTATCACCTGCAACTATCCTAATTTTACCATACTTTTTATCATTATAATAAATATTTCCATTCTTAGCATTTATACCACTAGCTAAACGTCCACTACAACCCTTACAATCAGGTCCATATCCACTCATTTTACCTTTTATTGTCTCTAACACATTAGTAATTGGTTTGCTTTGTACTGGTTTAGATACTACTTTAGGTTGTGTTTGTCTAACTGGTTGATTTGTAACTACTCTCTTCTTAGGAACTTCTTGTTGTTTTACTTCTTTAACTTCTTCCTTTTTCTCTTCTTTAACTTCTACTTTCTTCTCTTCTTTAGTTACTTTTTTATCTTCTTTTTTATTATCTTTATTAGATTTAATTACAACACTCTTTAACATCTTAGTCTCTACACTTGTTTTACTAACACCTGTTTGAGGCGCAATAGGAGTAAATACAAATGCTACTGGAATTATAATTAATAATAAACAATTTATAACATAAATAAAATATTTCATATTAAAAACTCCTCGTAACTATAAGATTATCATATTTACAAAGAGTTTACAATCGTTTTACGTATATTAGTTTTTTATGTATGTAAAGTTTTACACCATAATTATCGTGTTCTTTTACAAGTATATCCTGCAGCTTTCATATCCTTTTCTACTTTATTTATATTATCATTATATTTATAGTTAGGATAAACCCCACCTGCTTCTACATAAGCATTTGTTACCTTATCAACATCTATATCTACATAGTTTAATTCTTGCTCTACTGTAACAGTCTTATCATCTAAATCACATTTAACAGCTACCCCATCTAATTTTTTAACCTGTATTTTTAAATTATCACACTTATCTTTGATTTTTTCTAAATGATCTAAATCCTTAGATAAACTACCAGATGTAGAAGTTTTAAAATATAATCTAGTTAACTTACTATTAGTAAACGAAAATGTATTACTATATTCATAATCATAATCTTTATCATTATCTTTTTTTGTACATTCTAAATTACCAGTAGTAATAACTTCTTCGTCACCTTTTAAATATTGTTTTTCATTTATATAATGACTTATTTCTGGTAAATAAAATACAAAAGCAAATAATAAAACAAACAATATAATTGTCATAATATATCTAAAATTACTTTTAGCTCTTTTTTCTTGCTTCGCTTTTTCTTTAGCCAGTCTTTTAGCCTCTTTTTTTGTTAATGGTTTTGCTGGTTGTGTTGGAGCCTGATTATTTTGAACAGATTGCGTAGTTGGTTGTGCAGGTTGTGGTGCCTGTGCAGTAGGTGTTTGTGTTACTGGTTGTGCCGGTGCTGCTTGTGCAGTTGCATTAGCTGTTGGTGAAACAGTAGGTTGTACTTGTGTTGGTTGCGCAGCAGTAGTACTAGTTGTATTAGTAGGTTTTAATTGTTCTGCATTATTAACACTATTTTGTTTACTAGTATCATTATTCACAATAATCACTCCCTTTTATCTTAGACTATCTATTTTTTCTTGAAAATCATCTGATTTAATTATATAACTACCAGCAGTTACTATATCAGATAGTTTAACTTTATCTTTAGTTTTATCACTTATACCACCATCTACATTAACTACAACTTTAGAATCATATTCTTTAAGTAAAACTCTAAGTTCTTCTAATTTTTTAGTTGTATCATCAATAAAATCTTGACCTCCCATACCAGGTTCAACACTCATTACTAATACCAAATCTAATAGTGGTAAATATGGCACTAAATCTTTAACTGGTGTATTAGGTTTAATAGCTAAACCACATTTAATACCATAACTTTTAATTAACTCTAAATTTTCTATAACTTCATCAGTTGCTTCTATATGAAAAGTAATATATTCTGTATTAAGTTCAGCATATAAAGGAATATACTTCTCAGGTTTATCAACCATCAAATGAACATCTAATCTTTTATCAGTAAATTTATATATATTCTTCATTTCTCTAAATGGCATAGTCTTATTACTTACAAACTTACCATCCATTATATCTACATGTATATAATCCACATCTGTTTCATTTAACTTTTTTAAATCATTAGGCGGAAAATCACTACTCAAAAATGACGCACTTACTAACATTATTTCACATCCCTTTTAATAAAGTTTAGATAATTATAATACCTACTCTCTAATATATTATTATCATTTACTGCCCTTTTTACTTCACATTCTTTCTCATTAGTATGCATACAGTCTTTAAAAGGACAAGGATATTTCTTAAATTCAATAAAAGCATCTCTTATCTCTTGATCACTAAAACCACTAAAATCAAGAGCTGAAAAACCTGGTGTATCCATAATCTTACCACCATATAATTCAAACATTTCTACTACTCTAGTAGTATGTCTTCCTCTACCTAAGGCAAGTGATACTTCACCTGTTTCTAAATTCCAATCAGGATTTAATTTATTTAATAAGGTACTTTTACCAGCACCTGTTTGTCCAGTAAAAACACTTGTCTTATTAGAAATTAATTTTTCTATAGTTTCTAAATCAGTATTAGAAACAACTTTATATCCTATATTCTTATAATAATCTAATTGTTTATAAATATCATTAAGTTCTTCTTTATTCATTAAATCTTCTTTAGTTATACATATTATTGGTTCTACATTAGAAAGTTCCATTAACACTATTAACTTATCTAATAAATTTAATGAGAAATTCGGATGGACTAAACTAGTAATTAGAAAAGCCCTATCTATATTACTAACTTTTGGTCTATTAAATTCATTCCTTCTAGGAAGAATTTCTTCAATAACTTTTTTATCTTTATCAAAGACTACATAATCACCTACTAGTGGTATTATTTTATCTTTTCTAAATATACCTCTACATTTACAAGGATAAACATTACCTTCATAACTAACATAATGTAAATCACTATTTATTTTTATTATTTGACCTTGCATATAGTCCCCCTAATGATTATTATTCATCGTCTTCTTCTGGTGATGGCGTTGGTGTTTTAGGCTTAGAAGCCGGCTTCTTCGCTACTACTACTGACAATTTAGATCCTTTTACTATTGGACTACCAGCAGCTCTAGACTGACTAATTATCTTACCAGGTTCATAAGCATTAGTTTCTTGATAACTTGTACTTAAACTAAGTCCATACTTACTACAGAAAGCTTCTACATCGTCTATACTCCATCCCTTAGCATTCATATCTGGGAATGTATCTTGTATATCAGCAATATATAAAGTAATTGAATCTCCTTTTTTAACTTTAGAACCTTTAGCTAAACTTTGTCCAATTATTTCTTGTTCTCCATAATCTTTACTAGTATCAGTAGGTTCCTTCTTTTCAATATTAACTACTAATCCTTTTTCTTTTAATAAAGTTTCTACTTCTATATAATTCTTACCTACATAATCATCTATTTCAAAAGTTTCTTTTCCTTTAGATTTATATATAGTAATTTTAGTTCCTTTTTTAACACTACGACCACTACCTGGATCTGTCTTAACAACTCTACCCTTCTTTACCTTAGAAGAATATACAGATTTTATCTTAGTATTAACTTCAAAACCTTTCTTTTGAAGTTTTCTTTCACATACTCCTACTTTTAAGTTCTTACAATTTGGTACAGTAACTGCTCCTTTATTAGATACAGCTGGCACTATAAAGAATGCTGTTACAAGAATTGCTGCTAAACCTCCAAAGATGGAAGATAAAATTATAATAGTTTTCTTTCTCTTCTTTTCATCTTTATCGTCTATCTTTTTAGCAACTTCTTCTTCGCCCTCTTCAGCTGCTTTCTCTTCTAAATCTTCTAATTTTTTAAGATTTTTAGTACCTTCATTATCAGTCTCAGGATATTTATATTTATGAGGAGCTTCATCCATACGATCATCATCTAAAGCAGTTAATAAATCATTATACATACTTCTAGCATCATCATATCTATTTTTTGGATTCTTAGCTGTTGATTTTAATATAATATTTTCTATACTTTGAGGTATAGATGAATTATTTTCTCTTAAACTTGGAAGAGGATCTCTCATATGTTTTAAAGCTATCTCTACTGGATTATCTCCTTTAAAAGGTAGACTCCCACTTAATAATTCATAGAATATTATACCCATTGAATATATATCACTCTTAATAGTAGATCCTTTACCACTAGCTTGTTCTGGTGGTAAATAGTGAACTGATCCCATAACTGAATTAGTTTGAGTAAGTTGTGTAGCATTCAATGCCATCGCAATACCAAAATCAGTTATTTTAATTTGTCCATCATCTTTAATCATAATATTTTGAGGTTTTAAATCTCTGTGTATTATATATGAATCATGGGCATGAGCCATACCATCAGTAAGCTGTAACATTATATCTATAGCTTCTGATAAAGTAAGACTTCCACGTTTCTTTAATAATTGTTTTAATGTTTTACCTTCTACATATTCCATTACTATGTAATAAACATTATCATCTTCTCCTACATCATACATTTCAACAATATTAGGATGAGCTAAAGAAGATGCTGATAAAGCTTCACGTTGAAAACGTCTAACAAACTTTTCATCGTTAGATAAATCTCCTCTTAATATTTTTATAGCAACATTACGGTCTAGAATAGTATCATAACCAAGGTAAACATTTGCCATACCACCTTCACCAATAGATCTTATGATTTCATAACGATCATTGATCTTTTGCCCCTTTGCTATCATTTCTTGTCACCTTCTTCTTCACGTACTAAGTAAGCAACCGAAATATTATCTGTTCCACCCCTATTATTAGCTTTTTGAATAAGCTTAATAACTTTATCTTCTATATCTCCTTTACCTAAAAGGACTTTTTCTATCTGATCTTTATCAACCATATTAGTAAGACCATCACTAGATAGTAATATTTCTGTAATATCCATATCACAATCAAATACATCAACATCTACATCAAGAGAAGCTCCTAAAGCTTTCATTAATACATTCTTTCTAGGATGAGTACTAGCTTCTTCTTTAGTAAGTTCACCTGCACTAACTAATAAATTAACTAATGTATGGTCATATGTAACTTTATGAAGTTTATCCTCCTTCATAACAAATCCACTTGAATCACCTACATTACCAAATAATAAATAATCTTTAGTAAGTATAGCCATAACAAGTGTAGTCCCCATACCCTTACTCTCAGGATGAGTCTTTTCATGTTGGAATATTAAAGTATTAATTTCATTAACTGCATCTCTAATCCAATTAACTGCATCAACCTTACTCATATTTAAAAATGATTCTTTAAAGTGATTACCTAAATAACTAATAGCTATAGATGAAGCAACTTCTCCAGCAGAATGTCCTCCCATACCATCAGCAATAGCCATTAAATAATCATTATTACTGTTTTTTAATATAATGACACTGTCTTCGTTATGATCTCTAACTTTACCAGCATCCGTTAAATAAAAAGATTTCATAAATCCTCCTTCTTACTTCTAAGTTGTCCACAGGCAGCACTAATATTACTACCAAATTCACGTCTTATTGTAACATTTATCCTATTCTTTTTTAGTATATCATAAAATCTCATAATTTGCACTGTTTTACTACGTTTAAATTCTATATTATTTGTTTCATTATAAGGTATTAAATTAATATAACAATTCATACCCTTAACTAGCTTAGAAAGTTCTAATGCATTATCAATACCATCATTAATTCCTTCTAATAAAATATACTCAAAAGTAAGTCTCCTATTAGTCTTTTTTATATACTCTTTCAAACTAGGAATTAATACTTCTAAAGGATAAACTTTATTAATAGGCATTAACTTATTTCTAAGAGTATTATTAGGTGCATGAAGACTAATAGCTAGATTAACTTGTAATTCTAAATTAGAAAACTCTTCTATCTTAGGAACTATACCACAAGTAGATACTGTAATATGTCTAGCCCCAATAGCAAGTCCCTTAGGATGATTAATTATCTTAATAAACTTAATAACATTATCATAATTATCAAAAGGTTCACCAATACCCATAATTACTACATGACTAATTCGCTCACCTAAATCTTCTTCTATTTGTAATATTTGAAGTACCATTTCATAAGTCTCTAAGTTCCTAACTTTTTTTCTTCTACCAGACTCACAAAACTTACATCCCATATTACAACCAACTTGACTAGAAACACATACACTATTTCCATAATCATGTCTCATTAAAACAGCTTCTATATGTTCTTTATCATTAAGTTCAAATAAATATTTAATAACATCTACATCTTTTTCTATATTAACAATCTTTAACTTATCAATACTATATTTAGATTCTATTTCACTTCTTAATTCTTTCTTAATATTAGTAGCCTCATCATAAGAATTAATTCTTTTTTCATATAACCATGAAAAAAGTTGGTTTCCATGAAATTTCTTAGAACCCATATCTACAAATATATTTTCTAATTCATCATATGTTAATCCATAAATATTCATACTACCACTCCAAGAATATTATACAATATTTAGACAAAAAGAAAAAGAAGATATCTTCTTATTCTGGTTGTTTTATTTCCTTTATTTTACCAAAGTTAGAATACTCCAATTCTATACTACAAGATTTATTAGCTATTTTTTTATATTTACAATAACTACTTAAATCATATTTTATATCATTAACTTCATTATCTTCGTCTGTTTTAAATGTTATTTCATTAACTGGATCATCTAAATCTATTTTCTTTTTCTCAATTAATTTAATCAGTGTAGTAGTCGCAATCTTATAACTATACACTATCATACCACTTTCATATTCAGTTTTAGAAACAAGACTGGCTTTTTCAACAATACTTTTGATTGCAGAAATATCTATAAATTCTTTAATAATATATGGATTATCTACTTTAGACCATATATTTTGTTTGTTAGATAGGAAATCATCTCCACTACTATAGTACTTCTCTTTATTATATTCAAACAATTCTACACCGTTATTTTTATCTCCCTCATAAACATATTCTTTATCATCTATCTTATAAGTATATTTAAAGTGATAATTATCATTTTCTATATTACTTAATGAAAAAGGTAAATTATTATCAACATTAGATTTGTTTTTACTAGATGAATCATCTACTCTAAACATAAACATCAATACTATAAAAAATATTAAATAGAATCCAAAAAACAAACAAGCTTTACCTCTAGGAGTCTTTAGAAATTCTATTACTTTTTCCATATCAACATTCTTCATTACTCATACACCTTCCCTATTATTTCTTCTTTATTAATACCATTAATATAACTACTTACTAACATTCTCTTTTTACCAAAAGGTTTAATATCAGTAAAAATTATTTCTCCATCATTAGTACAAACACTAATACCTTCTTTAGTAATACTAACTATTTCTCCAACTTTTTTATCACTATATTTATTATTACCAATAATAGAATTATATACTTTAATCTCTTTGCCATCAAGTATTACATAAGCCCCTGGTATAGGAGATAAACCCCTAATTAAATTAAATATATCTCTACTACTTTTACTAAAATCTATATGCTCTTCTTCTCTTTTTATATTATAAGAATAACTAACTTCATCTTCATTTTGCTTTATTCTTTTATTAGTTCCATCTATTATACTAGGAAGTGTATCAAGTAATAAATCTTTACCTAAATAACTAAGTCTATCATGTAATGTTTCTAAGTTATCAGAATCTTCTATTACTGTTTCTTTTTGACTTATAATATCTCCATCATCCATACCAACATCCATATACATAATAGTAATACCTGTTTTACTATCTCCATTGATGATTGCTCTATGTATAGGAGCTCCTCCCCTATGCTTAGGAAGTAATGATGCATGAACATTAATACATCCATACTTAGGATAATCTAATACTTCTTTAGGTATTATTTGTCCATAAGCACAAGTTATAATAATATCTGGATTTAAATCTAAGATATATTTATAATCCGTTTTAATATTAGATGGTTGATATACTTTGATATTATTATTTAAAGATACCTCTTTAACAGGAGTAGGTTTAAGTATTTGTTTTCTACCTACTTTTCTATCTGGTTGACTAACAACACCAACTACATCACACTTATCAATTAACCCTTCTAATATAGGTATACAAAAATCAGGAGTCCCCATGAATACTACTCTTAAATCATTCATAATTAACCCCCTATCATAGTCATTATAATAGTAATAATAACCCCTAAAGTTATTAGAATAGAACCAACTATCATTAAAATAGAAGCTTTACCATAATTATTATTACTCTCTATTTTAACTTCTTTCTTAGGAACTTCCTCTTTTACTATTTTTCTTTCTATAACAAAAGATTTATAACTAGGTAATCTTATAAACAAAATATCTTTAGCATCTATTTTATCTTCATAATTAATGGACTCATGTCTACTATCAATTATCATAGATATAGCATCTACTAATTTTATATTTTTATCATTAATAATCTTATCTAAATTAATATCTTCCTTCAAAATCAAATTTCTCTTAATAGCCATAATAGTAGGGCCAGAGTTTGACTTATTAATTAGTTTCCATTCTTCATTAAATACATTTCTTAAATATTTAGCTTTTTCATCATTAAGCTCTAATCTACTAATAATCTTATTTATATTCTTTAAACATCCTTCATAATCATTAAACAAGTATGCCTTTTTATCTTCTTCTTTTTTTATAAGATCATTATCACATAATAATCCATAAAAATATAACGGACTATGTGACGCATAAAAATATGCTTTCTCAAAACTATCAGTAAAACTTATACTCTTTAAAGTAAAATCTTTACTAATAACATCATCTTTTAACATACCTTGTAGTTTAATAAACTTATCATATAAATTATTATATTTTTGTGGTATAAATCCATTTTCTATTATATCTTTTATATACACATCATTTATTGAATGAAATAGATATCCATCAGTAATGTATTTATCATATACATATTTTATAATTTCATCTCGATGTTCTTCTTCTTTTTCTTTATATCCTAATTTTATAATTGTAAACTTAGTTATTAATTTATTAATACCATTAGTTATATCATCAAAATTAGTTATTTTTCTAAATACTAGATTTAATTGCACTACGAAATCATTAAACAAATACTTATCATTTATAATCATTCGATACTTATATAAAGCATCTATTAATATAAATAACGCTTGTTCATTATCTATGAATTCTAAATAATTTGCATCTTCTTTTTTATTATATCTATTATTATTAACTACTTCTTTTATTAATTTAGATACATTTTCATTACTTAAAATATCATCTAACAATTAAATCACCTCCTTGTTTAGAAATAACTATCTATTTTGTTTGTAACCAAAGTGCTATATAGTAAATTGCGCCAACTACTCCAATTACAAATAATATTAATAAAACTATTTTAATAAAAGGATTATTTATATCCCAATAACCATCATTTTTTCTTCTAGTCTTCTCTATTAAGTCATTATATTTATCTTCATTTTCTTTATTTACATCTTTTTCTTCATCAATATTATTATTCATATGACACCTCTACTTTTCACTACTAGAATAACATATTTTCTTAAAAATGACTAGGATTAAAGTCTATATCTATACGTACTTTACTATTACTTTTATAGTAATCTAATACTTTTTCTAATATATTATATAGATTATCATCTTTTTTATATTTTAGTATTATTCCATAACGATATATATTATTCATTTTAAATATATTTGCAGTAGATGGACCTAGAATAATAGTACTATTTAAATTCCTATCAAGAGATTTCTTTATCTTATTAGCTTCATTAAATATATACTGAGGATCCTTACCACTTATTTTTATATAACAAATATAATAAAATGGTGGATATTTAAGCATTTTTCTTATCTGCATCTCTTTATTATAAAAGCCTAAATAATCATGATTTTTAGTATATTCTATTGCGTAATGAGTAGGATTATATGTCTGAATAATTACTTCTCCACTTTTCTTATCTCTACCACTTCTTCCTGCAACTTGTGAAAGTAGAGAGAATGTATTTTCACTACTTCTAAAATCAGGAATATTTAATGATGTATCAGCATTTATTACACCAACTAAAGTAACATTATCAAAATCTAATCCTTTCGCAACTATTTGTGTTCCAAGTAAAATATCATATTCATGATTTTTAAAAGCAGTAATCATCTTTTCATGCATACCTTTTCTACTAGTTGTATCCATGTCCATTCTAAGTATTTTATTATCTGGAAATATATTATGTAATTCTTCTTCTATCTTCTGTGTACCAACACCCAAGTCAGCAATAGAATTTTCCTTACATTCTGGACAAGTCTTATATACTTTATTTCCATACCCACAATAATGACATCTAAGAGTATTACTACTCTTATGATAAGTTAAACTAATATCGCAATTAGGACATTTAAATGTATAACCACAATTTTTACAACTAACAAACGAAGAATAACCCCTTCTATTTAAAAGTAAAATTATTTGTTCATTTTTATCCAATTTATCTTTCATAGAAGTAAGTAAATTCCTAGAAAAATGTCCCTTACTATATTTTATTTCTTCACTCATATCTATTATTCTAACTAAAGGTAAATTCTTACCATTAATTCTATTAGGTAAACTAAGTAATTTATATACTCCTTTTTTTGCCCTAGCAAAAGACTCTAATGTAGGAGTAGCACTTCCAAATACTACAGGACAATTATTATATTCTCCTCTAATATTCGCTACATCTTTAGCACTATATCTAGGATTAGAATCATCTTGTTTATAAGAATCACTATGTTCTTCATCTACTATAATTACACCTATATTTTTTAAAGGAGCAAATATAGCACTTCTAGCTCCTATAACTATCTTAGCTTCTCCTTTATAGATTCTTCTCCATTCATCATACTTTTCTCCCTCAGATAAAGCAGAATGAAGCGCCGCGATTCTTTTACCAAATCTATTTTGAAATCTTTCCACCATTTGTGGAGTTAAACTAATTTCTGGAACTAACACAATACTAGTCTTATTATTATTCAAAGCATCTTCTATTAATTCCATATATACTTCTGTTTTACCACTACCTGTTACTCCGTGTAATAAGAAAGTATTATAACCTTTATATTTATTAAACTCTTCTACTACACTCTTTTGATCATTAGTTAATTTATGTTTATTATTAGATTTTTCTTTATAACTCATCCTATACTTTTCTAATTTTACAGGTATTAAAACATTCTTCTTAATTAAAGTATTTAAACTACTAATAGATATCTTTAATATATCTTCTCTTTTAACTAAGTCTTTATCTTTAAATAAACTAATAATGGCTTCTTGCGTTTTATTTAATTTATAATTAGAACTATCTCCTAATTTATAATAAGTATCATACTTTTTATTTATATTTGTACCCTTCTTAGCTTTTAAAGCTTTAGGTAGCATTACTTGATAACAAGATATTAAAGTAGATAATGTTTTTTCTTGTATTTTTTTTCCTAATTCCAATAATTCATCATTTAATATAACATCATCATCTATAATAGAAATAATTTCTTTAAGTTCTAAATCAGTAGAACTTTCTTTTTTTATTTCTAAAACAAACCCCTCTAAAGTCTGATGTCCAAAAGGAACTTCTACTCTGATACCAATTTTAATTTTATCTAACAATTCATCTTTTACTTTATAATCAAATATTTTATCAATATTTTTATTAGATAATTGTACTAAAACTCCTACTATCAAAGTATCACCTCCTTATAAAATTATTATACCAAAAATAAAAGTGAACTTAAAGTCCACTAGTCTATATCAATTCATCATCAAATAACGTATCTTTCTCTTCTTTATTATCTTCTCTTTTAATAGTATCATCATTAGATAAGTTTAAATTAGGTATTTCTTTTTTATTATTTTCTTCATCAAATAATACTTTAGGGTGATCAGTAAATTCTTTTTTATCATAATCTTTACCACTTATAATAACACCTATTACAAAAGCAATAACTAATATAATAATAACTACAACTAATATGGTAAACATAGTATCACTACACCCTTTCTATCATACAAAACAATTATACAACAATTTATAAAAAATAAAAAGAGTAAAATTACTCTTTTAAAACAATTTTAATATATCATTAAATGTAATATATACCATTAATAACATAAGCAAGAATAACCCAATAGTATGAATCATATTCTCTGTCTCTGGTTTAACCGGAGATCCTTTTATTTTTTCTATTATAATAAATAGAATATGTCCACCATCAAAAGCTGGTAAAGGTATTAAGTTAATAAATCCAACATTTATACTTAAGAAAGCTACTAAGTATAATATATTAGCAATACCAGTTTTAGAAGAAGCACCTACTACGTTATATATACCAACAGGGCCACTTAACTGAGTAATTTTAATACCACCAGTAAATAAATATCCTACTGTTACAGCCATTTGTTTAAATATAGAACCTGTTTTTCTAAAAGTATATTTAATTGAATTAATAAATCCATGAGTTCTTTTTTGTTCTATAGTAAGACCGTATTTATAAGTATAATCTTTAGATACTTTTACTTTCTTAGGTTTTATTTTATAAGTTTTAATATCACCATTATCTTTTTTAACCTGAATCTTTGTCTTAGTATTAGGATTAGCTACTGCTAGATATAAAGTTAAATCATCATTAGTACTAATCTTATGATTATCAATCTTAACAATAGTATCTCCCTTTTCTATACCTGCTTCAATAGCAGGATATCCTTTATCAACTCCAGCTACTTTAGGATCCATACTAGTTCCACCCCAAATTAATGCTATAAAGAATAAAATTAATATGGCAAATATAAAGTTATTCGCTGGTCCAAAAAACATTATTAAAAATCTTTGAAAAGCACTTTTAGATTGTAATTGTCTTTCTTTAGGTATTTTCTTCTCTTTATCACTATCTAAATCTTCTCCGGCCATCTGACAAAATCCACCAATAGGAATTGCCCTAATAGTATATTCTGTTTCTTTACCTTTTTTACTAAATAATTTAGGACCCATACCTAAAGCAAACTCATATACATATACTCCACAGAATTTAGCAAATATAAAATGACCAAATTCATGTACTAATACAATTGACCCTAATATTATAATAAAAAGTAAAATGTTAATAATTATAGACACTATATCTCCTCCTTAGATGATTCCTAAAAATAGAATAAATGTTAATGCTACAAATATTATACTATCAAATCTATCTAATATTCCTCCGTGTCCTGGAATTAAATTAGAAAAATCTTTTCTACCATAATATCTTTTAATTATAGAGAACACTAAATCTCCAATTTGTCCTACTAATGAAAGTAATGTAGTTATAACTATTACTAAAATTAATGAATTACAATTATTAATAACTGTTACATAGAAAGCTGTAGCTGCAAAAGTTCCCATAAGCGTTCCACCAATTACACCTTCTACTGTCTTCTTAGGTGAAATATCAGGACATAATTTATGTTTACCAATAAACTTACCAGTAAAGAAAGCAAATGTATCAGTAATAGTTGTTATTAAGAATAAATAAATTATATAAGTAATATCATAATTACGTGTAATAATTAATAAATTAAAACTCATACCTATAAATAATATAGATCCTATTAAAAATAATGCATCATTAATATTATATTTCTTAGTATCATTTATATATACCATTGGTACTAAGAAAACAAATATTATAAAAGTCATAACTCTATAATCAACATTATATAAAAATTCTATTGATTTAAAATTAGTCATTGAAAAGAATATTACCATTAAATAAGCTATTAATTTCATAGCAAACGGAAATGGTTTTTTAGTTTCTCTAATACTCATAATTTCATATAATCCAAATAATGCTAATATTGTCATAAATATAGCAAATGTTATACCTCCTATTAATAATAGTGGTACAAATACTGCTACCATTATTATTGCACTTATAATACGTTTCTTCATATAATACCTCCACTCTATACTAATTATATAACATTACAAACAAAAAAGGAAGACAAAAACTTCCTTAAAATTTATCAATATCAATTTTTACATATTTGTTATCTTTTAAAGCACTACTAGCTTGTACTAAAGTTCTAACAGCATTAGCAATACGTCCGCCTTTACCAATAACACGACCCATATCTGCATCTGCTACCATTACTTGTATTAAAATAACGTTTTCTTCCTCAGTAGGAAACTCTTTAACACTAACAGAGTCTACATCTTCTACTAAAGATTTAATGATATCTTCTGTTAAACTAACTAAATCCATAATTACTTATCCTTCTTATTTTTAGATTCTACAAATTTTTTTATAATTCCTTCTTTACTTAAGATATTCTTAACTGTATCAGTAGGAATAGCTCCTTCATTAAGCCATTTTAAAGCTACTTCTTCGTTAATCTTAACTTCTTCCTTAAGTGGTGAATAAGTACCAACTAATTCTATATATTGTCCATCTCTAGGTCTACGAGAATCAGTAGCAACTATTCTATAAGTAGGTTTCTTTTTAGCACCCATTCTTGTTAATCTTAATTTTACTGCCATTTTTCTTCCTCCATTTCCAAATAACTACATGTATTATACTAGATATATTACTGTGTGTCAACCTTTTTTTTATAACACTAATCTACTTCATCAATAAAGTCTTCTTTTACATCATCTATCTTATCTATAACATCTTCATCATTAGATTCTATCTCTACCCAAGGATCTTCTTCCATATTAGCTTCTATTTTAACTTTAGTATCTCCAACCAACTCTATACCTAATTCTTTTTCTATTTTATAATTTATTTTATTTCCATCAATAGAAACATCTACACAACTAGGTTGTTTTAAACTCCTAACAATAATTTCTTCATTAGATAAAGACTCCTCTGGTTGTCTCATATTAACTACTTCATTATAATTATCAGTATGCTTAACTACCCCAGTCTTAGTATCATTATCATAAGAGTACCAAATATTAATATCATAACTACCATTAATATTTATTTTATTATTATTCTTTACTCCATTAAAATTATGATTAATTACCCAACAACCAAGTATAGTAGAAGGATTATTATCTACAGACACACTATTATTAGAAATAAAAGTCTTTTTACCTTTAGCAATTACTGCCTTAGTAACAATTTCTCTATAATTAGCCATAAGCCTACCTCCTAAAGTAATATATGCAACTACATAAAAAAAATGATTATTTACTAATCATAAATAAATCAGTAAAATAATCATTTAATTCATCTTTAACTAAATCTATCATCTTATTAACTTCTTCTAAGTTATTATTATATTCTACATATATAGGAATACTATTAAGTTTAGATTCTAACTTATCTAACTTTTCTTTTATAGAATCATCATAATTACTCTTAACATATTTCTTTTGTAAAGATTTAATCTCCTCTATTAAACTACATATTTCTTCATTCTTATCCATCTTTTTCTTAATAGAAATACAATTTTTATAACTAGAAGTATTTTTAATATAAGAAACTAACTCATCTAATTCTTTATTCATTATATTCACCATCTAAACTCCATGTCTTAGCCTTTAAAACTTTAACATTTACTATATCACCAATATTAATAGATTTATTACTAGTAAAATTAATTAACTTATTAGTATCACTATATCCATAATACATATTCTTTTTATCAGAAATACCTTCTACTAATACTGGAAGAGTTTTACCTTCTAATTTTTTATTATTTTCTAAGAAATATTTATTTAGTACTGTATTTAATCTTTGTAATCTTTCTTCTTTTTCTTTTAATGGTACATCATCTTTTATTTTAGATGCTGGTGTTCCCTCTCTTGGAGAAAATATAAATGAGAAAGCATTATCATACTTACAGGTATTAACTAAATCTAATGTCTCTTTAAAATCTTCTTCTGTCTCTTTAGGAAAACCTACTATTATATCTGTAGATATAGTAACTCCCTTTACAGTATCTTTTATTTTATTAAATAATTCTAAATAACTTTCTTTAGTATATCTTCTACCCATAAGTTTTAATACTCTATTAGATCCACTTTGTACAGGCAAATGAATACTAGGCATAATATTATCATATTTACCAATTACTTCTATCATTTTATCAGTAAAATCCCATGGATGAGAAGTAGTAAATCTAATACGAGGAATACCCATTAACGCAACATCTTCTAAAAGATTAGCTAAAGTATAATCATCATATAAATCTTTTCCATAAGCATTAACATTTTGTCCAAGTAACGTTACTTCTTTATAACCAGAATCTATTAAAGATTTAATTTCTTTCAATATATCTTCTTTTTCTCTACTTCGCTCTCTTCCTCTAGTATAAGGAACTACACAGTAAGTACAGAATTTATCACATCCATAAATAATATTAACATAAGCTTTAAAATTATTAACTCTTTTAACTGGAAGACCTTCTATTAAATCTCCTTCTCTAGAATATACTTCTACTTGTAAAGAATTATCTTCTATAGCTTTATCTATTATCTTTGGAAGTTCAGACATATTATGAGTACCAATAACAAAATTAACCCATTTATAATCTTTTAATATTTCATCTACTACGCTTTTCTCTTGAGCCATACATCCACATAAACCAACTATTAAATCCTTCTTTTCCCCTTTTAAATGTTTAAGTCTTCCTAACATACCAAAGGCTTTATTATGAGCATTCTCTCTAATACTACAAGTATTTAATAATACTAAATCTGCTTTATTATAATCATCTACTTCTTCAAAACCTAAACTAGTAAGTAAAGCAGAAATATTTTCACTATCATGTTCATTCATTTGACAACCATAAGTCTTTATAAAAAAAGTTTTTCCCTTATATTTATTCTTTATATTTTTATCAAATTCAAAACTAATTTTCTTATAATCTCTTTTATCTCTAGTTCTAGCTTCTTTGTAATCTGGTAAATGCATAGTATCACTTCACTTCCAAACATATTATATATTATTAGCATATTAAAAACAAGGATTTATCCTTGTTTATACTAATGAATTAACAATACTATCTAAGAATACTCCACTACCCTTAATAATATCATTCTTTATACTATCTATATTATCCATAATCTTATTAATTAAATCTCTAAGATTAGGACATAATTCTTTTTTATTAAGATTTTTAACTATTATTTCTAAATTAGTTAATTTAGAATATTTACCATAATAATTATTCTTAATATAAGTATTATATAAATTCATAAATGAACTCATATCTATATTAGTACATTTCTTATTTTCTAAAAATTTAAATGCAATAGAAGTATAGTTATTATTGATTGCTCTATCTAAAGCAGTCTCACCATTATTATTCTTAATATCAGCCATATAATTAGACCTCTTAGTTAATTTATCTACTATTTTTAAAGCCCCAATTGAATTATCTTTAGCAAGTTTATGTCCAATAGTATTACCATCAAAGTTTTGATGATTAACATACCAACTTCTTTTCTTTATATATTTTAATACTAAATCATATTCTTTTACTTGTAATAGTTTCATCATTACATCATTACCTGCAATATCGCAAGTATTAATCATTTTTGGATTTCTATCTAATAAATATTGAACTAAACCTAATTTATTCCCCTTTATTAGATTAAAAATCAGGGAGGGTTCTTCCTCACATGCCTTAATTATTTCTCTTTCATTGTTTGTCATAAATTACACCTCGCACGACAATTAAATATTCTATCAGAAGAAGAGATTATTGTCAAATTATGAAAAAAATAGAAGTGAATTATCTTCCACTTCTATCTAAATAATCACCTATATTACTTTTGGCTATTTCTAAGTATACAATAGAACTTTTTAAGAATTCTTCTTCATTATTACAATCAACTTTAACATTGAATTTACTACCATCAACAAAACTATCTAATTCTATATCTTCATTCTCAGCAAGAGCATGAAATATACCAATTAATTCCTTTATATTTGTTAATAATTCTTCTCTTTTAGATACAATATCTAATTTATCTACTTCTACCATATATTCATCAAAAGCATCACTTAGTTGGCTGATCTAAATCATCCCCTTTTATTTCTTCTTTTTCTACTAGCATAGAATTTATTTCTTCAGTACTTTTATCAGATAAATCCATCTTAGCTGGATTAAGTTTTCTATGCATAAATCTCCAAATAGGATTCTTTGCTTGATATCTGCTTTTAGCTTCATCTATAGCATTTTTTCTATCTACAATTTCTTTTTCTGCAGCTTCTACTAACTCACGTTCTCTACTATGTAATAGTCGTATATCTGTTTTTATCTCATCTCTAGCATTCTCAATCTCACTATCTAAACGAGTATTAGAATTAACAATTTCTTTGTTCTGAGCTATTCTTTTTAAATAAGTAACTATATGATGGTCAACACCATTTTCATATTCAAGATTTGATATCTCTTCTATAGGAGGAATAACTCCATCTGGGAAATATGATTTAACTTCATCAGTTATTGAATTATTAAACTCTTCCATTTTCTTATCATATTCTTCATTAGCTTTTTCATGTACTATCTCAGCATCTTCTTTAAATGCAAGCCCTCCGGTATCATAAGTTACAGTTTTAAAAGGTAAATGGTCAGTACCATCATAACTATATCCAGTCTCATCATATCCATAATCACCAGGTTCTAATGACCTATTAGAATGACCAGTAACATCAACAGTTATAAATGGTTCTCCATATTCATTTTCAATATCGAATTTATAATTATTAGAATCCGCTATTTCTAAAGCAACATCTCTATTGAAATGTTTATTACTATCAAACAATTCATCATATTTTAAAGCAGCGAACTTATCTCTTAATTTTGAAATTTCTGTTCTTAATTTTTTTGCTTTCTCCTTAAACTCATCATTCATATGAGAATTTAATATATAATGTTTAGTTAACATAATAGAGGCAATATCCAAAGTTAGATATAAAGGTATAGGTTCCCCATACTCCATATCCACGATATCTTCGTTATCTCCTTCATACCAAACACCAAACTCTCCACCAAATAAATCTTGTCTATCTTGTTCGCTTAATGAATCAAATTTATCTTCTAATTCTTTCAATCTCTTTTCTGCTCTTTTTAAATTATCTGCATCTTCATATGTATCTACATAAGGAGTATCTTTGAAACATAAATTCTTTAATCTTTTAGCAGTTTGACCAATCTTATTTCTTTCAATTTCCATTTCTAAATCATCCAACATAAAATCACTTCCTTATTATAATCATTATAACATATTACAAAAAAAATAGGAATAAATTCCTATTTAAATAATCCAATCATATTTAATCCAAAACTTTGAACTTCAGAGTTTACTGCATCACTAACAACAAAACTTACAAATAATATCATACCAATTACTATAATTGATAAGCAAGCTGTATGCATATACATTTTTGCATTACTGGTATCAATAGCTATTGCATCATCAAGTAATTCAATTAATAGAATTATTGAATAAATTACTGCAACTAAAGCAAATATTCCAGCAAGTAAATTAGATATCATCATAAGTAGTGGAACTAGAATACAAACTATTAATCCAAGGGGTATAAAAGCTGTTGTAGCAACTCCTAATAATTTAGGAAATTTAACATCTTTCTTAACAATTAAACTAGCTAAGAAATAAACACCTGCTATTATAAATAGTATTCCAGCATATATAGCTAAAAAAGTTATGATAGTTCTAAAGAATGGAAAATGTTGTAAATTTTCCCATGACCATCCAGTATCTTCACTAAAATAATTAGAACTAGGTCTAACAGTATTAATAACCGCTGTTAATAAATTTGCCACAGTCATAATAGCAACTAAAACAATAGTTAGAATTGCACTGTTTTTAAAACTATTTAGTTTTTCTTCATTTTCTTTATAAGTATCATATGGTTTAATAATTGCTCCAATCATATACTTAAAAAAGTTTAATGATCCAGAATTATTTTGGTATGGTTGTTGATTGTTTACCATTCCTTGATTCATATTATTCATTGGTTGTTGCATATTTTGATTAGTATTAATTGGTTGTTGTGTAGCAACCGCTAAATTAGCACCACACCCATTACAAAATGCAGCACCAGCATCCACTGGACTTCCACAATTTGGACAATTCATTATCTTTCACCTCTTATTCTAATAAAATTATAACACATTTTTTTAAAAGGTAAATATATTATTAAAAAAAGAATGTAAAATACATTCTTTTTACTTTATAATCTCTTTTCCACCCATATATGGCTGTAATGCTTTAGGTATTTTAATACTTCCATCTTCTTGATAATTATTTTCTATTAAAGCAATTAATCCTCTAGGAGTAGCAATTACTGTATTATTTAAAGTATGTAAATAATAAGTTCCTTTTTCTCCTTTTTTACGTATACCTAAACGTCTAGCTTGAGCATCTCCTAATGTAGAACAACTTCCTACTTCAAAGTATTTTTGTTGTCTTGGACTCCAAGCTTCTACATCACAAGATTTAACTTTTAAATCTGCTAAATCTCCACTACAACATTCTAACTTTCTTACAGGAATATCTAAACTTCTAAAGAATTCTACTGTTAAATTAAGCATTTTATCATACCAATCCATAGATTCTTCTGGTTCACATATAACAATCATTTCTTGTTTTTCAAATTGATGAACTCTATAAAGACCTCTTTCTTCTAATCCATGAGCTCCTCCTTCTTTTCTAAAACATGGAGAATAACTTGTTATATTGATTGGTAATTCATTATCTTTTATTATTTGTCCTTTATATTTACCAATCATAGAATGTTCAGAAGTACCAATTAAATATAAATCTTCACCTTCTATTTTATACATCATAGCTTCCATTTCTGGAAAAGACATAACTCCAGTAACAACATCACCATGAATCATAAATGGTGGGATTGCATAAGTAAATCCATTATCAATCATAAAATCTCTTGCATAAGCAAGTACAGCTTCATGAAGTCTAGCAATATCTCCCATCAAATAATAGAAACCTTCTCCACTAGTTCTACCAGCAGCCTCTTTATCTAAACCATTTACTTTATTTATAATATCTGCATGATATGGTATTTCATAATCAGGTACAATTGGATCTCCTATTTTTTCTAATTCAACATTCTCACTATCATCTTTACCAATAGGAACAGACTCATCCATTATTTGAGGAATAACAAGCATCTTATCCTTAATTAAAGACCTTAATTCTGCTTGTTCACCCTCTAATTTAGCAATCTCTCCTGCAGATTTAGTAATCTCTTCTCTAATTTTACCTGCTTCTTCTTTCTTACCATCTCTCATTAATAATCCAATTTGACCACTAAGTTTATTCTTTTCAGCTTTTAGTCCATCTACTTTAACTTGAACTTCTCTAACCTTCTTATCAAGTTCAAAAACATCATCTACTAAAGGTAATTTTTCATCTTGAAATTTTTTCTTAATATTTTCCTTTACTAAATCCCTATTTTCTCTTATTAATTTAATATCTATCATATTATTTTCCTCCTTTTATTTCCTCAAATCTATATTTTTGTTTAACATTTGGATATTTCTTATGATCAACTTTCGATAAAAACATATCCATAGGTCTAGCATATATACCATCTACATGATTAGTATTATCCCCATCTACACAGCAATATATAACTAAATCTTCTCCTGTTTCTGAATGCTTAGCAGTTGTAATAACAAATGCTTTAGAACCTTTAAAATGTCTATACTCAGTATTTACTTTAACTTTTCTCATAAATCCTCCTAAATACAAAAAAAAGAATAGTACAAGGAGTCTAAAGACGGTACCATCCTTTTATTTAACTTAATTAGATAACGGTATTAACCGGAATTTCTTCATCTATAGAGTAGATAAATAAGTATTTAATATCGTTTCCACCAACCACGAATTCTCTATAATTAAATGATCTTATTATTAGTTCTAATTATTGATTTGTCTATATTATATTATTTTTTTTAATATTTATCAAGTCTTTAACTATTTAAATATAAAATAACAAATAACACCTATAACTAACAGTATTAATAATATAACATATGAAGGAATAGAAATTATTTTTTTAGTTTCTTCTGGTTTTTTATCTTCTACTTTTACTTCTTTTAGTTTTTGTCCACCTACATAAACACTGTCATCATTATCCATCTCTTCTTCAAATCTTTTTCTATTTATTTTATCTAGTTTCTTTTCAGAAAGATGACTCTTCATATAACTATTCTCTGGATTTCTATAATTTAAAGTTCCACATTTCAAACAACATCTAGCATCTGGTTTCATAGGTTCACCACATCTAGAACAAATTACATAGTCTGTTGAATCAATAATTTTCTTATCATCATTATTTATAAAAGACATAATATCCACCTCGTTATATTATCTATATATAATATATCATATAAAAAGTAAAATAAAAAGGCTATTTAGCCTCTATAATTAACTTGATTGCAGTACGTTCTTCCCCATCTATAGATATATCTTGAAAAGCTGGTATACATACTAAATTCCTACCACTAGGTGCCACAAATCCTCTAGCTATTGCAATCGCTTTAATAGCTTGATTTAAAGCACCTGCACCTACCGCTTGTATTTCTACACTTCCCTTCTCTCTAAAAACATTAGTTAAAGCTCCTGCTACACTATTAGGATTAGATTTACTACTTACTTTAAGTATTTCCATATATTATTCATTCCTTTCTATATATTATATATGTATCTATATTATTAATAATTACCACTAATTACTTCTTTTAAATTATTAATTAATAAACCTAAATAATTAATATTATTTATATCTTCTTTAATAATTAAATCAGAACTACTTACTACTTTATTATTCTCTTTAACAATAATCTTACCAACAACACTATTCTTCTTAATAGGTAATTTTATATTATTTATATTAACTTTATATTTATAATTATGTTTATTACTATTTTTATCTTCCATTACTCCTAAATCATTACTTAGTAATACATTAATATTATCTTTATCTGCTTTTTCTAAAGATATCTTTTTAATAATAGAACCTCTATCTTTTAATTTAGTATATCTATAATTATTAAATCCATAATCTAATAAACCCATTGCCTCATTATTTCTTTTCTTACTATCATCTTCTCCTAAAACTATTGCGATTAGTCTCATATCTCCTCTTTTAGCAGTAGCCGCTAAACAATATTTAGCATTATCAGTATGCCCAGTCTTCAAACCATCTGCACCTTCATAATATCTAACTAATTTATTAGTATTAACTAACCAGAATTTATTAGAAGTATCTTCTCTTAAATAATCTTCATATACAGAAGAAAACTTAAGTATTTCCGGATGATTAACAACTAATTCTCTAGCAATCACTGCCATATCATAAGCAGTAGAATAATGTCCTTGCTCATCTAAACCAGTACAGTTTTTAAATACTGTATTTTTTAAACCTAATTCCTTTACTTTTTTATTCATAAGATCTACAAACTTAGCTTCACTACCACTAATAACTTCTGCCATTGCCACAGTCGCATCATTACCACTTGCCATAGATATACCTTTCATTAAATCTTTAACTGTAACCTTCTCTCCTTCACTAAGATATATCTGACTACCACCCATACTAGAAGCATTCTTACTAACAGTAACCTTATCAGTCCATTTAATATTACCCTTCTCAATATTTTCTAAAATAATAATCTGCGCAACCATCTTAGTCATAGACGCAACAGAAACTTTTTTATTCTTTTCTTTCTCAAATAAAATCTTTCCACTACTTGCTTCCATCAAAACCCCACTAACAGATCCAGGAATCAATTCCTCTTTATTATCTAATGCAAATACATATAATGGACTAATAAATATAATCAAAAGTATAAATATAATCAACTTCTTCATTGACATACCTCCACTATTTAATATGATTAAATAATAATTTTTATACATAAAAAAGTAATTTAATGATATTATTAGTAGTAGGTGATATTATGAAAAGAAAAAAACTAAAAAAAAGAAACATCTTAATACTTATATTAATAATATTTCTAATAGGTTTTATAATAATGAATAATAAACCAAGTACTAAAGATAAAAGATTAAAAGAATTAAATAACATAGATCAAAAAATAGATTACTTTAACTATAAAAATATAAACAGATATATTAAATATAAAAAGAAACATAAAAACCTATCTAATAAACAAGTAATAATAGATGTTAATATAGGAATAGATAAAAAGTATTATACTAATACTAAAAAAAGTAAATATTTAAATACTAATAAAGTATTAGTAAATAAATATAATTACTTAGGAAAAAACTACATACCTAATAACTTAGAAAATATAAATATTAAATATGCAAGAAAAGGTATGAAATTAGTAAAAGAAGCTAGAATTGCTTTTGAAAAAATGGCAAAAGATGCAAAAAAAGATGGTTATAATATAATTGCTATGTCTAGTTATAGAAGTTATAAATATCAAGTAGATCTATATAATAAATACAAGAAAAAAGACGGAAAAGAAGCTGCTGATACATATTCTGCTAGACCAGGATACTCAGAACACCAAACAGGTCTTGCTACTGATATATATAATGGGAAAACTGATTTTAATAACTTCGAAAAAACAAAAGAATTCAAATGGATGCAAAAAAATGCTCATAAATATGGATTTATATTAAGATTTCCAAAAGATAAAGTGAAACAAACTGGATATCAATATGAATCTTGGCATTATAGATATGTAGGTAAAAAAGCTTCTAAATATATAAAGAAACATAAACTATGTTTTGAAGAATATTACATAAAAAAAATAGAGGAATATTAATCCTCATTTTTTTTATCATAATTTTTCTTAAAATAATTATATAATTTATAAAATAAAGTAAATATAATCCAACCAAATAATATAAAATTACTAATCTGAACTATAGATAAAACAGTATCATTCTTATATAACAATTCTAATACTCTAATATCTAATTTATTGTATGTTACTACTACTACAAAAGCAGTAAATAAGAAAAACATAATACTAAAAGTAACATAATTAAATATTCTTTTAAACTTAGTTAATTTCTTACTATAAATAGAATAAATTAACATACCTCCACAGAATAACATTATAAAGAAATAAGCAACTGTAGATGGGAAATATATATACTTCATAATTCCCTTAATAAATGAATCTATAGAATAACCTATATATGCTGGTGATGCTATAAAAATAGAAAGCATAAACGCTACATATATAACTAATACTATATAGTGAACATATTTACTTTTTCTTTTAATATTAAATAATAAAAGTAAAAATAAAAGAAGTGCTAATATGAATAAATTAAGAGATATAAAAGATGAAAACAGATATTTAAAAACTGTTGAAATCTTTCCCATCACAGATAAATTCATATTACCACCTCCACACTATCCTACTAGTTCAAAAATATATACAGTTTGTTTTGTACTATCATCCTTAGTACAAGTAATAAGTGTTAAAGTAGTTCTATCGAAATTTCTATTAATTTTTACTTTACCATTTTTAGGCACATTATAAACATTAACTAACCCATATTTATAATCTCTTCCATTATATGTAACAAAAGCATTATCACCTATATTTAATCTATATAAATATGCAAAGTAAGAAATATAAGCATCACCAGAATGTGCCATAAGCATTAAATTACCTCCAGCTACATCTGGCATAGTAGACCCTTTAACTACTGTAACATTATATTCTATACTATTGTATTTTGAATCTAAATTATAAAATCCCCTTCTAAGTCCTATTTTAGGAATAGATAAAACTCCTAAATATTTACTAAAATCAATATTCTTTTGATTATACACCGTACCATCTGATACATTTTTGGCTATTGGAGCTTTTACTTTACTCTCCTGATTACCATAACCATACATAGAAAGCAACATATCAGAAAACAACTGTTCTCTTAATTTAGCTAAATGGTTAAATGATAAGAAGAAAAACCCCATAAATACAAGTAAAGAGCCAAATATTAATAAATGACTCTTTTTATATTCTTTACGTTTAAGCTTATTCAGAAACCTTAGATTTCGCATTCGCATAAATTATACCAAGTCCACATAACAATATTACAAGTCCAATAAAGTATACAGATTGTGCAGCGTTCATACCTGTATCAGGTACACTAGGCGCATAATTTAAATCAAGTCCAGTATTCATTGTTTGTTTTTCTAATACTGTTACTTTTTGAACATTAGCATCACTTGGAGTAAATTCATAGGCTGTTGGAACTGGACCAGTAACAGAAAGCTTAACTGTTTTAGTCTTTTCAGTTACATTAGCAATTGGTACTAACATATAGAATTTAGTAACATCAATATGAGCTAAATCTTTGATTTCAGTACCATTTTCTCTATACCATTTAGTACCACTTGGTACTTCAGATGACATAGAATAAGTTTCACCACTTTGGATTCCTCCAACTGTAATCATTGGTGATTTATAATACTTATTATCACTAGTTACAGTAATATCATCACTACTTTTAGTAATTGTTATATTATTATCTTTAACTGTTGCAGCTTTACTAACTAATGGTGTTACATATTTAGCATATAGATCTTGAACAGTTTCTTCATCTGTTTTTTCTAATCCACTAGTACCATATTTATAAGCTCTAATAAGGTTAGCAGCTTCTGCTTTTGCCTTATCATCACCTAAAGCACCTTTATATGCCCATATAGCTGTCTGTGTAATCCATGTTCTAGTATATTTGTTAAGTAATTGTCCGTTTGAATTATAGTGATTATCATTTTGAGAAATGATATAAACAATACCAGCATCTACCTTATTAGCTGTTCTTGTATAAGTCACAGCGTTAGTTTCGTCTGTTGGAAACTCCTTGTCCTTATCTAAACAAAATACTTGTTTATTACTTGCTGTTCCAGCACCTTCATCTATTAACATATGTGGTAAAGAATAAGGTCCAGTTACTGTAGAATCATTAGTCTTAATTGTTCTCCACTCACTATGTGCTGAAGTTATAGTTTTAAAAGTATCCCCTATTTGATTTTTATCATACATAATTGCATGTGATTCTTTACCACCAAATTGTATTGCGATAAAAGAAACAAACGCTACCAATATCATCAAAGCTGATAAATGATGAGGAACTTGTGATCCCATTATTTGTCTAAACTTTGATTGCTTTTTTTCTTCATGATCATCCATATAAATTTTTTCCATAAATTCACCCTACCTTCATATAGTTATTATAACATATTTTTATATAAATCAAACATTTTTTTACATATTTAATAAAATTCTAAAATTTTATGTCAAAATCACTATCTACAACATAATCAAATCTACCACCATAAATTACGTCATTATAGCCATTTTCACTATAAATATAACCTTCATATTTATCAAATATACCCTTTACTTTAATAGTAAAAGTCTTATTCTTATTTATATCATTTTTAGGAACTCTAACATAGAAAGAATCAGTTACATCTACTAAAGTATTATCATCTATTTCTTTTCCACTAGAATCAACTATTTTTACACCTTCTGGTGCAGATATAACATATTTCTTAAAACTATCTGACTTATTAGTAATAACCTTTATCTCAGAACTTTGATAATACTTATTATCATTAGTTGAATAAATTTTATCTTCTTTAAATACTTTTACATATTCATCTTCTGTATTAATCTTAGAAGCATTATCAACTAAATCCTTTATATATTTATTATAAATACCTTCTTTTTCTTCTAAAACTTTATCACCACTATATAACTTCTTACAATTTTTAATATTATTTATAATATTACTATCTAAATCTTTATACAAACCTTTTTCATTTAGATAAACCCATATAGAAGCTTGTGTAATCCAAGTTTGAAAATTACTATCTAATACATTACCGTTTTCATCTCTAATATCTTTAGTAGGATAACTATTAGAAAGAATATATATAAGTCCTTTATCTTTAATAACTTCTTGTTTGGAATAATTATCTCCATACTTATCTTCTACTTTAAAACTAAATACTTGATTATTATTACCATAAAGTTTATTAACACTAACTCCTTTTGCATTTTTAACATCTTCAGATAAAATACTATTACCTAGATTATCAACCTTTAAAGAATTAGGTATTTCTATCTTATCTTCTATTGCATAAGAATGTTTATTATTAGTAACATTATAAACAACAAGACCTATAACTACTAAAAATACTAAAATAAATATTGGCATTTTATACTTACTAATCTTTTTCATAAACCCTCCACATATTTATTTTACCACATAATTATCCTATTGAAAACGCATCTAATACTAAAGAAGGATCAAAATCTTTAACATTCTCATAATAAACAGTACATAAAACACTACCTTTTTTAATCATAGAACCAACTTCTTTATTAAGTACTATTCCAACTTTAGGATTAATTTTATCTTCTTTACTTACTCTACCAGCACCTAAACCTACTGATATTTCAGCCAATTTATAAGCATCTATTTTCTCTAAAATACCACTCTTCTTAGCCTTAATTTGTTTAGTCTTCTTACTGATTTCTATTTTAGAAAGATCTCCTCCTTGAGCTTTAACTAATTCTTCAAATTTCTTATAAGCAGAACCATCTAATATAGCCTCTCTAGCCATATCAGCACCATCCCATTTAGAAACTCCTTTAGCCATACTTATAATTTCACTAGCAAGTTCTATACATAAAGAATAAAAATTACCTGTTTTAATCTTTCCTTTTAATAGATCAATTGCTTCTAAAACTTCTAAACTATTACCTATATTATGTCCTAAAGGAACATTCATATCACTAATAACAGTTTCTACTTCTCTATTATAAAATTTTCCTATCTTTTTCATTAATTCACTAAGTTTATGGGCATCTTTTCTAGTATGTAGTAAAGCCCCACCACCTACTTTAATATCCATAACTATTTTATTAGCCCCACTAGCTATTTTCTTACTCATAGTACTAACAGCGATTAAAGGTACAGAAGAAACTGTTCCAGTAACATCTCTTAATGCATATATTTCTTTATCCATAGGCACTAAAGTAGCAGTTTGTCCTGTTAATACAATTCCTATATCTTTAGCTTGATGAATTATTTGTTGATCAGTAAGTGAAGTATTATATCCTGGAATGCTTTCCAACTTATCAATAGTACCGCCAGTAAAACCTAATCCTCTACCACTCATCTTTATAATAGGTATATCTAAAGCTGCTACTATAGGCGCTACTGCTAAAGTAGTTTTATCCCCTACACCTCCAGTAGAATGTTTATCAACTTTATTACCTGGCAAGAAACTTAAATCCAAAATATCTCCACTATCAACAAATATCTTAGTTAAAGCATATATCTCTTCATCTGTCATACCCATAATACATATAGCCATTAATAAACTAGACATTTGATAATCTTTAATTTTACCATCTAAATATCCATTAAAGAAAAAATTCAACTCTTTAAAACTTAACTCTTTACCTAATCTTTTCTTATTAATAATATCTACTATCATAATATCTCCTTCCTAAAGACATTAGTCTCTCTAATAGTAAATCCCATACTTCTATATAAATATTGTGCCTCTACTCTCTTATCGTTAGAAGTAAGTTCTATATATGAAATATTATTATCTCTACATATATTAAATGAATATTCCAACATATGAGAAGCAATACCTTTATTTCTATATTCTTTTCTTACACATACATAATTTAAAAAAGCATAATTAATATTTTTAACACTATCATATAATTTATTAATAGTTAAATAACCAACTACTTGATTATCACATACCGCAACTATTTCTATATTAGTATTATTATCTTCTCTTTTTTCTAAGTTATATACTTCCTTAAGTAATGCGTTTAAAGAATCTTTATCACTAGTTTTATATGTCCTAATATTTATTTCCATACTAGCACCCCTATCATACATAGATTATAACACGATTATATAAAAAAATACATACAAAAACTAGGAATAATTCCTAGTTATTTATTGTTATATAATTATCATCGATAAAAGGAAGAACAACGGAAGTACACTAACTATAATACTTATAATAGCTAATGCATTCTTTTTAGTCATTAAACTCATTATTCCTGTTATTAAAGCCGCACCAGAAACAGGAATACCAATTGTCATAAAATATAAAGTTACAAAATTTCCCGCTTCTCCATTTATATCTGTAGAACACATTAATGAAAATAAGATTATAGCTACTGGTAGCATCGCTAATAAAAATGATGCAATTGAAAATTTTCTACTTCGACTAGATATCTTATTATCAGTATCATTTAAGTTGTTATTAGATTCCACTGCTATTGATGTATGACATCTAGGACAAAAAGTATCTTCACTTGATATCTTAGCACCACAATTAGAACAATACATATGCATACCTTCCTTCTATACTAAGTATAGTATAACATATAAAATAAAAAATTAGGATTAAATCCTAATTATTTTTTTAATTTTTCATATTTATTTTTCTTATCTACACTTGGCATACAATATAGCATTATCATAAAGATAGTTGTTGCTAAAGCTACAAGTGTTATAACAATCAAAATTGGATTCTTTTCTGGTAATAAACTTTCACATATAGAAAGAGCAAATGATGGAACTAATCCAATAAGATAATACCATCCAGACTTATTAATATCATGTAATCTTCTTACTGATATTGATATTTCTGGAATAAATATAGCAATTGAAAATATAGTAGCAATAGTTTGTATAATAGTTTGTACTACACTAGAATTAATAAAAGTAAATAATGATATAATTAAAACTATAATTGTATTAACAAGTACAACCCACCAATAATCACTTCTACTACTTCTTCCTTTAAAATTAAAATAATTTATCCAAAATTTTTTATAAGCTTCTATCATAACAATATCCCCTAATATATTTAAACTATATATTTTTTGATGAATTTGATTCTACATATTCATCTGCTGTACTTACTGAACTACTGCTTTCTTTTAACATTTCGTCCATTTCTTTCTTATCATTAATTGAACTAATAAGACCTTGTTGTATTTCACGTCTTTCTTTTCGTCTATTTTCTAGTAACCTATCATATTTTTTCATCATTGAATAATCTCCTGCCCTTTGAGCAGCATCCGCCTTTTTAATTAAATCTTTTTCTTCCTCATCTATTTGATCTAACATTTCCTTAGTTGACATCATAACAACATTACCTCCCATTCAACAAAAACATATTACCATAAATATTTTGCATTAGTCAATTATATAAAATATAAAAGCAGACTATTTGTCTGCTTCTTTTTCGTCTTTAGGTTTGCTAGAAAGGAAAGTTATTTTTTCACCTACTACTTCCATAATAGTTTCATTCTTTTTATCCTTTTCTATAGTCCTAGATTGAAGTCGCCCCTTTAATCCGACAACATCCCCTTTTTTACAATACTCTTTTGTGTTTTCTGCAACACTATCCCAAATAATACACTTTATAAAATCTGTATCGTATCCCCCTTCCATGTTTTTAAAACTCCTTGGGATGGCAAGTGTAAGTGTTGCAACTTTCTTACCAGAATCACTATTATTTATTTGTATTTCATGTGCAAGTCTACCAACCAAAACCACCTGATTTAACATATATCACCTCCTTTCAAGTGATATATTATCTAGTTGTTTTTGATAAATCAAACTGCAGAAATTAAGAATTAAAAGAGTTTTTTTATACAAAAAAAGAAATTCTCTATGTGAAAATTTCTTTTTAGAATACTTAATATATTAAATATACAAATTACCTATAAATTACTTTTTATTAATTGGTTTAATTCTACTGCATATTCCATAGGTAGTTCTTCTCTAAATTTTTCTAAGAAACCTAATACTATAAGTTCAGTAGCTCTTTCCCTAGATATACCTCTACTCATCATATAGAACAAGTTATCTTCACTTATTTTAGAGACTGTTGCTTCATGTTCTATATTACTACTTAGATTAAAACATGAGTTTGTAGGAATAGTATCACTCTTAGATTTTTCATCTAGTATTAAAGTATCACATTGTACTATAGCTTCACTATTACTAGATTTCTCTTTTATCTTAACATCTCCTCTATAAATTGCGTTTCCTCCATCACTAGCAATACTTTTAGATATTATATTACTCTTAGTATTCTTACCTAAATGAATCATTCTAGCTCCACTATCTTGTTGTTGTTCTTTTGTAGCAACTGATATAGTAATACAAGTACCACTAGAGTTATCTCCTTTTAATACACAACATGGATATTTCATAGTAACTTTACTACCAATATTACCATCTATCCATTCCATCTTTCCACCTTCATCAACAAGCGCTCTTTTAGTAACTAAATTATATACATTAGTAGCCCAATTTTGAATAGTAGAATATCTACATTTACTATTTTTACCTACATATATTTCTACTACTGCCGCATGAAGTGCAGATTCACTATAAGATGGTGCAGTACAACCTTCTACATAATGCAAATCGGAATTATCATCTACTATTATTAAAGTTCTTTCAAATTGTCCCATATTACGAGAATTAATTCTAAAATAACTTTGTAATGGTCTATCTAATTTAGTATTAGGTGGTATATATATAAAACTACCTCCACTAAATACTGCACTATTTAAAGCAGAAAATTTATTTTCATTATTATTCACTATTTTTCCAAAATATTTTTTTACTAAATCAGGATACTTTTTCATCGCAACTTCAATGGATGTAAATATTACTTTTTTCTTTTCTAATTCTTCTATCATTTTATGGTATATTACTTCACTTTCATATTGAACTCCCATACCTGATAGATGTCTTTCACTTTCAATTACCCCTAAATCATCTAATTCATCTACAACTGGTTTTAAAACGTTATTCCAATCACTTTCAATTTTTAAATCTTGTTTATCTTTCTTATAATATATTATTTTATTAAAATCTAGATCAATCTTTGGACCAAATTTAGGCATATCTAAATTAATAAAATTATCATAACTTTTTAATCTAAAGTCTCTAACCCATTTATCTTCATTCTTCTCTTTAGATATAAGTTTAATTTTATCTTTATTTATACCTACTATTTCCATAATATCACCACGATTCTAACTATTTTTCTAACTGTTCTATCATTTTAGTAATACAACTACTAGGTAGTAATGCACAATTCATTCTATTAGGTTGTTTACTAATACTTTCATATACTACTAAGTCTTGTAGTAAATCTTCATCATATTCTTTTTCTTCTAACATATTTTTATAATTTAAAATTAATTTTTTAGCATCTTCTACACTCTTACCAATTAAATTTCTAATAAATATAGAAGTAGCAGATGTACTAATAGCACATGCTTCTCCATCAAAGACAATATCTTTAATAATACCATCTTCTACTTTCATCATTAAAGTTAAATTATCTATACAACTTTCACTATTATAATTAGTACTTAAATAACTATCATCATTAACTAATCCTCTATGCATAGGATTTTCATAGTTATCTAGTATTATTTCTCTTTTTAAATTACTATCCATATTATCACCTATAATATTACTTTAAATATATCTTTACTATCCTTTAATACCATAATTAATTTATCTACATCTTCTTTATTATTATATAAATACATACTTACTCTTACAGTATTTCTAATATTAATCTCATCTTTTAACATCTTAGTGCAGTGATTACCAGCACGCACATAGATATTATAATGATTTAAATACACTGATGCATCTTGACTAAATACATCTTTTATATTAAATGCAAGTATCCCACTATTAGAGTTTTTATTATATAAAACTAAATTAGGTATTTTTTCTAACTCCCCTACTAAATATTTCTTTAGATCTATCTCATAATTATGTATTTTATCCATACCAATAGATTCTAAATATTCAATAGCAGTTTTCATACCTATAACTCCTTCTATATTAGGAGTTCCTGCTTCAAACTTAACAGGAGCATTCTTTAATTCATAAGAATTATCTTCTTCAAAAAATTGATTCATTCCACCACCAAACTTAATTGGATCCATATCTTCAAGTAGATTATATTTCCCTACTAATACTCCTACTCCTGTAGGTCCTAACATTTTATGTGCAGAAAAACTTAAAAAATCAATATTACATTTCTTAAAATCTACTTTCATATGAGGAACACTTTGGGCTCCATCTACGTTAAATAAGATATTCTTATCCTTACATATCTTACCTATTTCTTCTATATCACGTACATCTCCTATTACATTAGTAACATGCGCAATTGAAATTACTTTTGTTTTATCTGTAATAGTTTTTTCTAGATTTTCTACTGTTAATTCATATTCTTCATTTAGAGGTATATATTTTATAACTATTCCAAGCTCTTCACTTAATTTAATCCAAGGTAGAACGTTAGATGCATGTTCTGACTTAGTAAGTAGGACTTCATCACCTTTTTTAAGATATTTTTTCATATATCCAAATACAACCATATTAATAGATTCAGTAGTTCCGCTAGTAAATACTACTTCTTTTGGACTATTACAATTAATAAACTTACATACTACATCTCTTGTCTCATCATACAATTTATTTGTAATAACAGAAGCATCATAATCTCCTCTATGTATATTAGAAGTATGCTTAGTATAATAATCTTCTACACTTTCTATTACACATTTAGGTTTTAGAGTTGTTGCCCCATTATCAAAGAAACTAATATCTTTATCTAACATTGGAAAGTCATCTCTATTCATAAAATCACCTCCTAGATTCTTTCTATTTCTAATAAAAACTTATCTATTTTACCTAAATCTATACTATCACTATTAATTAAGAAACCTTTAAGTAATAATAAATAAGCATTCTTCTTACTTATTCCCCTACTCATTAAATAGAATAAATATTCATCTTTAAATTTACCAATATAGGCAGCATGATTACTATCTACATCATAATTATCTATTAATAAATTAGGTTTAATAGTACTTTTACCATTTCTTATATTTATAATTTGATTATCTTGATTACAAATACACTTATTACTATTCTTTAATACACTACCTTCAACATTATAAGTTAAATAATTATCTTTAACATTAACTCCATGATTATATACTTCACTATGAGTATTATCTTTATTATGATTAACTTTTATATTTAGTTTATTATCATCATAATTAATATTATTATAGTAATAATAAAGATTAATATTTTCTTTATTTAAATTAATCTCTACATTACTACTACCATTAATAGAAAAATGATAAATAATAGTATCTTCTTCTATATTATATTTATAATCTTTACTTTCGTTATTGTCTAATACATATATCTCTTTACTCATTATAATCACCATAACCGTCTTTTTCGACTTTCTTAGCTAAAGACATATCCCCAGTAGTTTTAATACTACCATTAGATAATATATGTACATAATCCGGTTTAATATATTCTAATATTCTAGGATAATGAGTAATTATTAAGACACTTGTTTCTTTATTTTCTTTTAAATAGTTATTAATGTTTTTAGAAACTATTTTTAAACTATCTACATCTAGTCCACTATCTATTTCATCTAATATAATATATTTAGGTTTTAAACATTTTAATTGAAGAATTTCATTCTTTTTCTTTTCTCCACCACTAAATCCAGAATTAAGTGATCTATGTAACATATTAGAGTCCAAAGATACTTCATCCATAGATTTTTCTATATCCTTCATAAAAGTATATAGATTAACTTTTTCCTCACTTTTTTCATTAAGAGCTGTTCTTATAAATTCACTATTAGATACACCTTCTATTACAGTAGGATCTTGCATACATAAAAATAATCCCTTTTTAGCTCTTTCGTCAGTATCTAAATCTTTTATAGATTCACTGTCTATTAAAATATCTCCAGAAGTAACTTCATAACTATAATGACCCATAATTACTTTAGATAAAGTACTTTTACCAGTACCATTAGGTCCCATAATAGCATGTACTTCTCCTGGTTTTATCTTTAATGATAATTTATTTAAAATATTAATATCACTATCTTTAACTTTAGCACTCAAATTCTTAACTTCTAGCATATAATCATCTCCATCAATAAACACATATATTTTATCACAATCATACTTATAAAACAATTAAAAAAAGTGGATTACTCCACTTCTTATTATGCTGCAATTTTTCTAGATCCATAACTATATGAATCTTTAGTATTAGAATTTAACTCACCATAAGCTAATTGTACTAACTTAGCTAAATCCTCTTCACTCTTCCTTTGTCTTTCGATTGAATCGACTCTTTCTTTATTAATAGCAATTATTTTTCTATCTTGCTTATCTATTATTCTTGCTTGATCATGAAGTTTTTCTTTTAATTGAGCATTTTCTTTTTCTATAACTCTACGATGACTCTCTAACTTCTTATATCTATCCTCTAATAAACTATTTTTTTCTTTTAAACTTTCATTCATATTTGTTAATTTCTCATTATTATATTTTTGAGTTTTAACTTCTTTTATTAAGTTATTCATAGCAACAGCTGCAGGTGCTAAAATAGATTTTTCTCTTGTATCTTCACTATCATAATAATTTTCTTCAGAATAATCATAATTACTATCTAAATCACTATCTAAATCAAAATTATATTTAGTATCTGTACTATAATCATCCAAATCTATTTTAAAGTCTTCTGTATCATCTTTACTTTCACTATCTTCTATATTTAAAGTATCTTCTTCGTTAATAGCATCTTCTATTTCTTCTTTATCTACTTCTACATCAGATACATCAATTTCATCTTCAGTATTATCTACTTCATCAGTTACTTCTTCTTCGTCATTAGTAAGTGTTTCTTCAACTTCCTCTTCTGCTTCTGGAGTTTCTTCCTCACTAACTTCTTCTGTTACCTCTTCAGTTACTTCTTCTTGAGGTGCTTCTTCAGTAGCAACTTCTTCTGTTACTGTTTCTTCAGCAGTTTCTGGTTGTACTTCTTCAGCAACTACTTCCTCAGTAGTTTCTGCCTCTGGAGTTGTTTCTAAACTTCCAACTTCTGGAGCAACTTCTTCTGTTACTGCTTCAGGTGTTACTTCTTGGGCTTCTTGCGCAACTCCTTCAACCGGTACTTGTGGTTGTAATGTTTCTTCAGTAGTAACTTCTTCTGTTACTGCTTCAGGTGCTACTTCTTGAGCTTCTTGCGCAACTCCTTCTACTGGTACTTGTGGTTGTAATGTTTCTTCTGAAGCAACTTCTTCTGTTACTGCTTCAGGTGCTGCTTCTGGAGCTTCTTGTGCAACCCCTTCAACCGGTACTTGTGGTTGTAATGTTTCTTCTTGAGGTACTTCAGCACTTTCAGCTTCCACAGTTGGTGCTTGTGCAACTTCTCCTTGTTCAACAACTGGTACTTGTGGAGCAGCTACTACTTGTTCAGTAGTTTGCTCAGCAGTTTGTTGATCTAGATTAACAACTGTTTTTGTATTAAAATCAAATTCTTTTATAGGTGATCCTATAGTATTATTTGAGAAGAACACACCATTTTCATTATAAGCAATATAACTAGCATATTCATCATTTATTACATTATTACCTTGGGCATCACAAATAGTAGCTTCTGAACACTGATCTCTAAATACAAATTCTGTTACAGCACTACCCATCTTAGCATACATTTTTTCTGTTACAGAAGAATTTGTTGTTACAAATATTTGATTATTCGGATCTTCTTTAGCTAAATTTGCTCTTTCTTTAACTGAATCACTTACTAATTCTACTGGTTCAATAGCATAATAATCATTACCAACACCTTTAACTGATTTATATTGGCAAGGAATAATTTCTGTTCCGTTTTCATCAATCACACCAAAAGAAGTAGGAATTGGAATTTCTTTTTCTGGTTCTTCCCCTTTTGCTTTAAATGCTCCATTAGAAATAGCAGTTTTCAATATAGCATCTATTAATTGTTTTGCAACTATATATTTACCATTTGGTAATTCTTCAGTAATGAAATATTGAGTATCACCAACAGTAGTATATTTAACTCTATAATCATTACGTCCTAAGTATTCAACTTGTCCTTCAATTATTTGTAACATTTGTAACACCACCTATTATTAATAATCATATCATATATTTTTCTTCAAAACAACATTATTTTTATATTTTATTAATAATTTTTTAACTATATTTCATTGCAATATCCTATCCTTTAAGTTAAAATACAAATAGGTGATTAAATGAGAAAAGAAAAAAGACTAACTATCTATATGAGTTTACTATTTTTATTAGTAATGGTTGTTTTTGCAGTAACAATACTAAACGAAGAAAAATCAACCATTCTATTACCTAGAATAGATAAAAAATTAAACACATATTTAGATAATAATTATAAAGAATTAAAAAATAAAGTAAAAACAGATAAAACTATATATAAGAAAGACACTTATATATTAAAAGTCATTTCAAAGAAAAATAAAAACTTATATTTTTTTATAAACTATAAAGATAAAAACATCACTTCTACTTATAAAACAGACTATTTAGAAGGAAAAACTTTATTAACTAAAATAAGCAGTGATTTAAAAAAAGAAATAAATAATAAACTAGATTATAAAATAGATATTAAAATTAATACTAAATTAAATAAATTTTCTAAAAAAGTAAGAAAAAAAATAATATCTGAAAAGAATCTAATTAGTTTTAAAATATATGATATTTATAAAGATGTAGAAATAGATAAACTAGATACTGATAATATCTATAAAGAAATTAAAAAATTAAAAACTGATTGTGATAATAATAAAATTACACCAAAATCATATAATTTTATTTTTACTAATAAAAACGATATTACTGAATCTTTAGAAATAAATAATATAAGTAATGATTTGATAGAAAAGAATGATCTAAAGACAATAATAAATGATATACTAAATAAGAAAGATAGTAATATTTTAAAGAATAATAATATTACTTATAAATATTTAAATTAAGGAGAGTTATATGAAAGATTGTATATTTTGTAAGATTATTAATGGAGAGTTACCATCAAAAACTATTTATGAGGATGAACTTATTAAAGTAATTATGAATATTGATCCAGCAACTAATGGACATTTATTAGTACTACCTCAAAAACATTTTGAAAATATTTTAGATATTCCTGAAGAAATAGTTACACATAGTTTTAAAATAATAAGAGATACATTATATCCATTATTAAAAGAAAAACTAAATTGCAAAGGATTAACTATTGCGGAAAACAATTTCTTAGGACAAGAAATAAAACATTTTCATATCCATTTAGTACCAAGATATGATAATGACTTAGTTAAGTTTAATTATAATAAAGATCAAGTTAATGATTTAGAAGAAGTATTTTCTAAATTAACAGAAAAATAAAGCACATATAGTGCTTTTTTTTATTAGTAACTAAAGCCACCAGTTAATAGAATTGCTAATAAGATATATAAAACAATTACTATTAATGATCCGCTTCCGCCTCTTCTATTATTTTCAGGACAAGCCATTAAAACACCTCCTTAAATATAAGCACCTAAAATTATAACTAAAAGAATAAATAAAACTAAAATAATAGATGAAGATGATATACGATTAGTCATTTATATTCCTCCTTTTTTATTGCTTTCATGATATTTTATGGTAAATACTATATTTGTGTGATTATATATGTCATATTTATTGCGTGAATTATATTTTTTTGTTATCATATTTATTAGTGGAGGAAGATGATAATGAGAAAAAATTTAATTAAGAGTGTTATTGCTATAACAATAGTATCTTTAGTAGTAACAGGATGTGGAAAGAAAGCTAAATTAAAGGATGGTAGTGAATCAGCTGTTTCAGTAAAGAAAACAGATATAAGTACTAATGATTACTATAACGAAATAAAGAAAGAAAATGTTTCTAAATTAGTAGATATGGTTGATCATAAAATATTAGATGATAAATACAAAACAGATAGTGCAGAAGATAAAGAAGTAGAAGCTCAAATAAAACAAATAAAATCTAATTATTCTGATGATGAAGAAGGTTACAAAAAAGCTATTAAACAATACTTTGGAGTATCTTCAGAAAAAGAATTAGATAAAATGCTAAGACTAGAATATAAAAGAAATAAAGCTATTAAAGATCATGTTAATAATAATATAAGTGATTCTGAGATTAAGAAATATTATGATGAAAAAATTTCAGGAGATATAAAAGCTAGTCATATTTTAATTAAAGTAGATGTTGATGCTAATGCAGGAGATAAAGTTAAAAAAGCTGCTGAAGAAAAAGCTTTAAAAGAAGCAGAAAAAGTTATAGATCTTTTAAATAAAGGTAAAAGTTTTAAATCATTAGCTAAGAAGTATTCAGATGATGAAGCTACTAAAAATGATGGTGGTAATTTAGGATACTTTAGTCCTGATGAAATGGAAGAAAATTTTGCTAAAGCTGTTAAAGATCTTAAAAAAGGAAAATATTCTTTAGAACCTGTTAAAACACAATATGGATATCATATAATATTAAAAGTTGATGAAAAGAAAAAAGCTTCTTTAAAATCTGTTAAAGAAAAAATAAAAGAAACTTTAACTCAACAAAAACTAACAACAGATCCAGCACTTCATTATAAAGCTCTAATAGATATTAGAAAAGAAAATAATGTTAAATGGAACGATAAAGACTTAGAAAAAGCATATAACGAACTAATGGATCAATTAATTGAATCAGCTAATAATCCTAATACAAACTAAAAAACAGTTATATAACTGTTTTTTTATGTACTAATCTTTATATAATAAACCTTTTTGATATAATTTTTCTTTTATTTTATATTCTAATTCTTTATCACTATACTTTTTACTTAGTCTTTTATATAACTTATCATACTCTTTCTGATATATAGAATTATCTACTTTAAAATCATAATTAGATATTACTTTATTAATAGTAGATATATCATATCCTAGATTAACTAAATCAGTAGTAATTTTATTCTTTAAAACTATTCCCCCTCTACTTCTATTAGATTTAATTAATTTATTAATAATCTTATCTATTTTAATAATTTGTTCTTCTTCAGTAAATATATCCATCTCTTCATCTATTATATCTTTAGAAACACCTTTTTTTACTAATTCACTAGATATTTTTCTAGGTCCTCTATTAGTAGTAATCATCTGATTATTAATATAACTTTTAGTAAATAATCTATCATCTAAATATTTTTCTTTTTTTAATCTATCAATAGAAATATCTACTAAATCTATAGGATATTCTTTTTTTATTAGATTATCTCTTAGCTCTTTAACAGATCTAAATCTATTCTTTAAATATTTTAACGCAGTATAATAAACATCACATTCAAAATTAAAATCTGTTATTTTCTTTAAATCATTAGATTCTATTTCTCCTTTAAGTAATAACTTATATTTAAGAATAGTATCTTCATACAATAATAAATCTGTATTATTATCTAGAAATATCTTATATTTTCCATTTCTTTGTTTTTTATACTTCAATATTTTCAATATAATCACCTATTTATATTATAGCACAAAAAAAGAGTTTATCCTCTCTTTTCAACCTTGATTAATCCCTCAGTAACTTCCTCAAGTGCCCTTCCAATATTTTTAGCACATTTATACTCTGTCTCAGGCATTTGTAAGTGTCCTGTTTTTGCAATCTCTTTACTTCTTCTAGCTGCAATATGAACTAATTCATATTTAGAATCAACTATATTAAGTAATTTATCTATAGATGGATAAATCATTGTACCACACTCCCTATCTTAATAATAAACAAGAAGTGTAAATTAATCAATAGATATGACAAAATTAGACATTTTATTTACATATAGAATTTACGTAAATAAAAAGTAAAGATTATTCATCTTCACTTTCACTTGTATCAGTTTCTTCTTCTATATCTGGTTCACTACTAGGAGTTGGTGTGGGTTTTACTGTTGGTGTTGGTTTTGGACTTGGACTAGGAGTAGATTTCTTCTTAGTTTTATTCATATTACTATAAGAATAAGTAGTTGCATTACAACTAGGTAAATATCTAGATAAAGAATTCCTAGTATGAGAAGAATTAAACTCCCTATCAGTTTTATTAAAGTATGCATAACTACTACTTGAAGTATCATCCCAAGTAACATCTACATTATAATAACCATCAAGTCTTATAATATTCCAAGCGTGATCTTCACCTTGTGATCTACCAGTAACATAATAAGTTGGTATTCCTAATCTACTCATAATATATTGAAATGCTTTAGCATATCCAGCACATACAGTTCTACCACTAACAATAGCACTATAAGCTGTTTGATTATAAGAAGAAGCTTTATTATATACAATATTTCTTCTCAAGTAATCATGTACATATAACTCTTTCTCATAATTACTAGATAATTTATTCGCATTATAAACTATACTATTAACTCTAGAATCAAATACATTCTTATTATGTTTATAGTTCTTAGATAATCCATTATAAGATAAAATAACTTGTCTACATACTTTATCAGAAGTATATTTATATGAATAAGTATTATCTACCCAGAACAACTCTGGATTATCATTCATTACTGCTTCTATAACATTATTAACATCTTTATAATTCATTTTAACTCTAGGTATAAAATACTTCTTTCTATTAACCATATTTGCATATGTTTGTTTATATAACTTTTTACCATTACTACTTAACATACCATAATAAGGATTATAAGTACTATTAAAATTATAATTATCTCCAGTTAATTTAGAACCTTTTAAATTACTATAATCTGTTATTAAGAAACCTTTAGATCTTAAAGCTTCTAAACCTGCTTTTAAATCATATTTTTTAAATACAAAATAACCACCAAATAATAAACATATTATTATAATTAATACTATTAATCTTTTAATAAATTTTTTCATATAATTCATCTCCAATAATTATATTAATAAATCAACTATTAAACCTATAAATACTCCCACAAAATATATAATAGAAAGTATAACTAAATTCTCTTTTAATTTTTTATTTGTTTTAAATAATAGTAATATACCTAAACCACTACCTGTAAGTAATCCTGATAATAATGTACCAATACTAATTAAGTTAGATAAATATAACTCCGTAATAATAACACTACTAGCACAATTAGGTATTAAACCTATTATACTTGCAATAAAATAAGTAAATATATTCTTTTGTAATAATAAATTAGATAAGTTCTTTTCTCCTATATAAAATATTACTATATTAATTAATAAATTGGCTATTAAAATGAATAAACCTATTTTAATAGTATGTTTAATACTAGATCTTATGATACCTTTATGCTTACAATCACAATGATCATGTTCACACATATGAGTTATTTCTATAAACTCTTTTTTTCTATAGAATAAATCTATTATAAAACCAATAACTATACCAACTACTATTTTAAAACCAATTATTTGTAATAAAAGAATTATATTAGCATGTTCACTTATCATTATAGGTAACATCTCATCACTTGTAGATAAAAACACAGCAATTAAAGTACCCATAGTTATAACTCTACTAGAAAATAAATTAGCAGCCATAGAACTAAACCCACATTGAGGTAGAGCTCCTAAAACACCACCTACTGCAGGACCATACTTTTCGTTTTCAACTAATACTTTTTGATTTTTCTTACTAAGTTTATGTTCTATAAATTCTAAAACTATAAAAGTAATAAATAAATATGGCAAAAGTTTTAATGTATCTATTACTCCATCTATTATACATTCTGTCATAGTATTACTCCTCTTCCACATAAGTATACACTAATTATAAATATTTTCAACCATAAAAAAAGAACTATGTTCTTTTTATCTAAAATTACAACAAGATCCACATTGAACATTACTAACTGTATTTTCTTCTGAACAAGTATATTGTGGTCTATAAGTATGTTTATATACATGATGATTTATAATTCTAGTATGTATAGGACATACATGTGGTACTTCATGTACTATTGTTTTATGAATACATTTTTCTTGTACCGGTTCATTACATCCACCTTGCATCATGCCTCCAGTATTACTCATCATATTAATATCAACATTCATATCATTCTCAATTACGTTATTATCACCAGTAACATTAGAATCAAAATCAACGTTATTAGTATTTGAATCAAACATTATAATACCTCCTCTAATGTATATTATGTAATTTATACTAATAAGACACTAAATTAGCCCAAAGAAAAATTACCTTTAAAAAGGTAATTTCATATTTCCATTTTTCATTTGTTTCATCATATTTTTCATTTGATCAAATTGTTGTAGTAGTTTATTTACTTCTTGTACTGAAGTTCCACTACCTTTAGCAATTCTTGTTTTTCTACTAGCTTTTATTATATTAGGATTTCTTCTTTCTTTAGGTGTCATAGATAAAACAATTGCTTCTATATGAGCCATTTGTTTAGGATCTATTTTAATATTATTAAGACCCATTTTCTTAGCTCCTGGTATTAATTTTAGTAAGTTTTCTAAAGGACCAAGTTTTTTCATTTGTTTCATAGTAGATAGAAAATCTTCTAAATCAAATTTACCTTGTTGCATTCTTTTAGCAGTCTTCTCTGCTTCTTTTTCATCTATTGCTTCAGTAGCCTTCTCTACTAAAGAAACGACATCACCCATACCTAAGATTCTTCCAGCCATTCTTTCTGGATCAAAAGAATCAAGTCCGTCTAGTTTTTCAGATACACCAATAAACTTAATTGGTACATTAGTAATATGTCTGACTGATAAAGCAACTCCACCTCTAGTATCACCATCTAATTTAGTAAGAATAACACCAGTAAGAGGTAATTTATCATTAAATCCATTAATAACATTAATAGCATCTTGTCCCATCATAGCATCTATTACTAATAATACCTCACCAGGATTAACTTTATTTTTAATATTATCTAACTCATCCATTAATTCTTCATCTATATGAAGACGACCAGCAGTATCTATTAATACATAGTCATATCCATTTTCTTTAGCATATTTAACTGCATTATTCGCTATTTCTACAGGGTCTTTTTTTCCTTCACTATAAACTTCTATATTAAGTTGTTTACCAATTTGTTTTAATTGATCTATAGCAGCTGGTCTATATACATCACACGCTACTAATAATGGTTTCTTACTATGTTTTTTTCTTAAAAAATTAGAAAGTTTACCAATAGTAGTAGTTTTACCAGATCCTTGGAGACCAACTAACATAAGTATAGCTGGATTACCTTTAGTATTTAGAGGAACACTTTCTCCTCCTAATAATTCAGTTAATTCATCTTGCACTATTTTAACAAATAAATCTCCTGGATTAATACTAGAAGCAACTTCTTCTCCTAAAGCCTTTTCTTTAACACTATTAGTAAATTCTTTTACTACTTTATAATTAACATCAGCTTCAAGTAGTGCCAATCTAATTTCTCTCATCATTTCTGATATATTTTCTTCAGTTATTTTTCCATAACCTTTTACTTTATGTATTACATTTTGTAATCTATCTCCTAAGTTTTCAAACATATTTATCACCTATCACTTATTATACACTATTTTAAATAAATAAAAAAGCAGTAATACTGCTTATTCATCTGTTAAAGTTATTAGGGGTTTTCCTGTATCTGTAGTTGGAACATTAGTATTTAAATTTCCATCACTATTACCACTATTATCACTAGGAGCATCTGTTATATCTACTAATGGTTTAGGAGATTCTTTATCCTCATTAACACCAATATCAGGAACATCATCAACATCATCATCTTCTTCATCATCATCAACTGATGAATCTGCATCTGCTTCCTCAACTATATTTAAAGTAGGTTCATCTTCATCTTCTAATTCAGTATCTAAAGATGATACACTAGATTCACTTGCTATTTCAGGAATCTCCTTATTCTCTTCTTCTTTAGTATCAGGTTGCGCTGCTAATGTCGCTGCAATATCAGGAACACCATCATTTTGATTATTATCAGTAGGTGTAGTAAGTTGTGGTTCACTGCTTACTATATCAACTAATGGTTTTTGTTCGTTAGATTTGTTATCTACATCAGATGCTGCTTGATCAGCAGTAAAAGTAGGAACAGCATTTTCTACTGGTTCTTCTACTACAGTAGGAGAAACATTAGAACTTGCTTCACCCTTCCAAATAGAAACAACATCACAGTTACCACTCCAAGGTGCAGGATCAGGCATCTCTAACTTACATATTAATGGTATTTTAAATGCCATACCAAACCCTAAACAAGTACCCGCTTGTAATGTCTTTTGTTTTTCTATTATTTCATCACTAATATTAGGTACCATCTTTCTAATATAATCTACATCAGTAGGATGATTCATTTTAAATATTAAGAAACTAGAACACTGAGAAATAACTGTATCTGATAATTCTACAGGTCTTTGTGAAATAAGACCTAATAACACAGCATATTTACGACCCTCTTTAGCAATTCGTTCAAATATATTATAACCAATTAAGAATCTATCTGTATCATTTTGAATATATCTATGAGCTTCTTCAACAATTATATGAAAAGGTATACTAGCTCTATCTTTTAAACCTTTTGCAAATTCAAATATAAGTCTAGAAAATATCTTAGTAAGTACTTTAGCAAAATCATCATCTACATCATCAAAATTCATATTAATAATTTGATATTTACGACCATTATTAAGAAGTAATGATGATAAATAAGTCTCTAAAGGTACATATTCTTTAACATCAAAGTATTTAGCGTAATCACCAATTATAAGTGAATGTAATCTAACTTTAAGAGTAACTGCATCACCATAAGTATTCTCATTTCTTAACCAACCTTCACTAATTAAAGTAAAGTTAAGAGCTTTTTCTAAAGTATCTAATGAATAGAATACTCCACCCTTAGGTTCATAAGAATCATACTCACTCTTAATAAATGAAGAAACATACTCAGTAAGTAACACACTCTCTGAAAATTGTCCTTGTGAATCAATTAAGAAACACTCTCTAAATTTTCTAGTATAACCAATACCTTGTACTGGTGCCTCTAAATTAAATTGAGGTGTAGAACAACTAGCTAATATAGAAAAAATTTCATTTCTCTTGTTAGGAGATGTCTCATTTGTATATAAAATAGTCATAATAGCTTTTGCTATTAAATGGTTCTTATATTTAGTAGCATCTACATCAGTTTGAGAAAAGATTAAAGCTAATTTTAACATTCTCTCAATTATAGGAAGTTGTGAATGATTAGTAGCTTGTAATAATAAAGCTAAATCACTAACATTAAGTAACCAAATAGGTACTCTTATCTTTTCCCCTTTACCTTCAGCCTCATTAGTACTAAAGAATCTATAATGATAATTAGGATCAATAGTATTTAAATTACTAAAAGCATTATAATATTCTCCTGAAGAATCAAATAAGAACATATTAGATTTATAAGGAAATAATCTCTTATCATGAAACATATTTTGGAAAAGTCTAGTTACACCACAACTTTTACCACTACCAGTATTACCAAATATAGCAAAATGATTACTAAAGAAACTATTAACATCTAAGTACACAGGAAAATCATTATAGAAAGGACTAACACCAAATCTCATATAACCATCTTTATCTTCACCAACAATCATAGGAATCTCAGATTGTTCAATAACTCTAATAGAAGCATCTAAAGAAGGTTTTCTAATAGTACCACCTATTAATTTACCATCAACAATTTCTCCTAAAAATCTAGCTTTAACTATATCTTTATCTAAATCATCAACTTCTCCTAATACCTTTTTATCCTTATCTTCAAATATAAGATGTAAATTCATTAAATTAATCGCAATATTATCTGGATCTTTTAATTTAATATCCGCACCACGATCACTAATATAAACGATTTTATCAAACATATAATCCCCTCAATCCTTTTATCCCTATCTTATATAAATTATACAAGTTTTTATCCCTTTTTACAAGAACTTTATATAAATAAAAAGCAATTTTATAAAATTGCTTTTAATTATTAAAATTTATCTACTATTTCATTAAGATTATTCTTAACATTTTTATCTTTAATAGTATTTATTATTTCTAATAAACTATTCTTCTTATCTAATAAACCTAACTTTTTTTCATAATCTTCTAACTTATTAGTAACATTATGTACTTGTTTAAATATAGCATTTCTACTAACACCATATAAATCAGCCATTTCCCCCAAACTTAAGTCATTAAAATAATAATCTTCATAATACTTTCTTTGTTTATCAGTTAACAACTCTCCATATAAATCATACAACTCATTATAGTATAAAACTTCTTCCATACTAAACACCTAAACAAAGTAATAAAGCAATACCTACAAGTATATATAATACAGTTAATTTACTTCTCTTATATACTTTATAGTTATTAAAAGCTATTATTAATAAGTTAACTCCTAATGATAACTCAAATAACTTAAATGAAGCTTTATTAAGTACAAAAAGTATTGCGATAATTATAGTAAGTAAAGTTACTACTATTTGAATATCTACAAATAACATATCTGTTTTAGTTATTTCTTTTTTCTTATTATCTTTTTTTACTGTTTTTTTATTCTTTTCTTCTTTTTTCATAATATCACCTACATCATATCCTTAAATAATCCATATATATATTTTTCTATATCAAAAGCTTGCAAATCACTAGCTTTTTCACCAAGTCCAATATATTTAACTGGTATACCAACACTCTCTTTAATAGCAAGTACTATACCACCTTTAGCAGTACCATCTAATTTAGTTAAAATAATACCTGTTATATTAGTAATTTCTTTAAATGAATTAGCTTGACTAATACCATTTTGTCCAGTAGTCGCATCTATTACAAGTAATGTTTCATGAGGTCCACCTTCCACTATACTACCAATTACCCTATTAATCTTTTCTAACTCTTTCATTAAATTAACTTTATTTTGAAGTCTACCTGCAGTATCTATTAATACTATATCATATTTTTCTTCTACTGCCTTACTACAACCATCATAAACTACACTAGCAGGATCACTTCCTTGGTCTTTTCCATAGAAGTCTACACCTACTTTATCTGCCCATTCATCAAGTTGAGATACAGCTCCTGCCCTAAAAGTATCTGCTCCTACTAATAAAACTTTTTTACCTTCTTCTTTGTACTTATGTGCAATCTTCGCAATAGTAGTAGTCTTACCTACTCCATTAACTCCAATAAATAAAACTACAGTTGGACCATCTTCATTTTCATTAATCTTATTAGTTAATACTTCATCATTAACATATATAATAAACAATTCATCAACTATAACTTCTTTTAATACCTCAGGATCTTCTATTTTCTCTTTAGCCGCTCTTGTCTTAAGTCTATCTATAAAATCCATAACCGTATTAACACCAATATCTGCCATTATTAATATTTCTTCTAATTCATCAAAATACTCATCATTAATAGTTCTATATTTATTAGTTAAATTAGCTAACTTAGATACAAAACCTTCTCTAGACTTAGAAAGTCCCTTCTCATACACTTTTACTTCTTCTTTAGTTTTTTTATCTATTTTTTCTTCTTTAACTACTTCTTCACTAACTTTTTCAGTCTTAAACATATCTTTTATCTTGTTAAAAATACCCATAGTTATCACCTATAAAAATTATATCAAAAAACAATCTATTTTACTATTAAAAATTATGATTATATGGACAAAATTTAAAAAATATAGTATAATCTTCTCGTTAGTTCTTTAAATCAAAAGAAAGGAGTTTATATGAAAAAAGAAACCAATGAAACAAAATTAGTTGTTTTAGGTGGTCTTGGAGAAGTCGGAAAAAATATGTATTGTGTAATGCATAAAGACTCTATTGTTATTATTGATGCCGGTGTTAGTTTTCCAGAAGGTACATTAATGGGTATTGATTATGTTTTACCTGATTTTACTTTCTTAAAGGAAAATGAAGATAAAATTAAAGCGTTACTTATAACTCATGGTCATGAAGATCATATAGGTGGTATTCCTTATTTACTTCAAAGTATTAATATACCTGCAATATATGCACCTAATCATGCCAAAGAGTTAATTGCGGTTAAACTGGAAGATAGAAACATTAGATATGACAATCTCTTTGTGTACACTGAAGACACTAAGTTAAAATTCCAAGATATAGAAGTTGAGTTTTTTAGAATTACTCACTCTGTACCTGATTCACATGGAATAAGTATTAATACTCCAGATGGTAGAATAGTTACTACTGGAGACTATAAATTTGATTTAACTCCAATTGGGCCAATGGCTAACTTATATAAAATGGCTACACTTGGGGAAAAAGGGGTTGATCTTTTAATCGGAGATTCAACTAATGCATTAAACGAAGGATTCTCATCTAGTGAATCTGTAGTTGATGAAACTTTAGGAGAAATGTTTGATAATTGTAAAAATAATAGAATAATTATCGCCACATTCGCTTCTAATATATATCGTGTTAAACATATCTTTGAAACTTGTTATAAACATGGTAGAAAAATATGTATATTTGGTCGTTCTATGGAAAACAATATTAATATTTCTATTAATGGTGGATATATCGACCATAAAGAATTATTAATAACTCCAGAAGAAGCAAATAATTTAAAACCTGGTGAAGTAACAATCCTATGTACTGGATCTCAAGGAGAACCACTTGCAGCTTTATCTAGAATATCAAATGGTACTCATAAACAAATAAAACTAAGACCAGATGATGTTGTAATATTCTCATCTAGTGCAATACCAGGAAATGCTTTAAGTATTGCTAAAACTATTAATAAACTATATTTGAAAGGTGTTAAAGTATATACAAATAAATCATTAGTAGATCTTCATACTTCAGGACATGCCAATGAAGAAGAAATTAAACTAATGATTAGATTAATTAAACCTAAATACTTAATGCCATTCCATGGAGACTATAGAATGCTTAAAAAACAAGCTGATATTGGTATAAACTGTGGTATTCCTAAAGAAAATACATTTATTTTAAAGAATGGTGATTCTCTAAACATAAAGAATCATGTTATTACTAAAGGAGAAAGCTATTCTGGACAAGATGTTTATGTAGATGGTAATCGTATTGGAGAAATAGGTAGTGTTGTTATTAAAGATAGAAAGATAATGGCTAATGATGGAATATTAGTAGTAATAATCAATGTTGATATGAAGAAACGTGAATTATTAATTAAACCTAATATTACTACTAGAGGATTTATCTTAGTAAACGAAAACGAAGAACTAATTAAAAAGATAGAAGATAGAGCTGAAGAAGTTATTAGAAAGAGTCTATCTAATCCAAAAACAACATTTGCTATATTAAAAAGTAATATAACTGATGAATTATATCCATTTATAGATGAATTAACTGGTAGAAAACCAATTATATTACCTGTAATATTAGATATTAAAAAAGAAGAAAAATAGAAGTAATTTACTTCTATTTTTTTTTACAAAAAAAGAAGCATTATTTTGCTTCTTCTTGTGCTCTTGTTTCACGAACAACTGTAATTTTAATTGTTCCAGGATATTTCATAGTCTCTTCTATTTTTTCTTTTACTTCACGAGCTATCTTATGTGCTTCTAAATCATCTACTTGATCAGGTTTAACAATTACACGTAATTCTCTACCAGCTTGAACAGCAAATGTTTTATCAACACCATCCATATTATTACCAACTTCTTCAAGCTGAGTAAGTCTTTTAATATAGTTTTCTAAAGAATCATTTCTAGCTCCTGGACGTGATGCAGATAAAGCATCAGCAATAGCAACTATTGTTGAAATAACACTAGTAGCAGCAGTATCACCATGATGTGATGCAATAGCATTAATAACAACTTTATCTTCTTTATACTTCTTAGCTATATCAACACCAATATCAACATGACTTCCTTCTACTTCATGATCAATTGCTTTACCAATATCATGTAATAGACCAGCTCTTTTAGCAAGAGTAACATTTTCTCCAAGTTCTCCAGCTAATATTCCAGAAAGTTCAGCAACTTCTCTAGAATGTTGTAATGCATTTTGTCCATAACTTGTTCTAAAATGTAATTTACCAATTGTCTCAATTAATGCTGGATCAAATTTAGTAAGTCCAAGTTCTACTGTAGTATCATGTCCATACTCAGTAATCTTTTTCTTCATATCCTTACAAACTTTATCATATAATTCTTCAATTCTTGTTGGATGGATTCGACCATCTTTAATTAAACTCTCTAAAGTAACTCTAGCAATCTCTCTACGTAATGGATCAAAACTAGATAAAACTACTGCTTCTGGAGTATCATCAATAATTAAATCTACTCCTGTAATAGCTTCAATAGTTCTAATATTACGTCCTTCACGACCAATTATTCTACCCTTCATTTCATCATTAGGTAGATCTACTACTGTAACAGTTTGATCACTAGCTATGTCTGCTGCATACTTTTGCATAGATGTAACTATTAATTCTCTAGCTGTTTTATCAGCTGTTAATTTAGCTTCATCTTCTCTTTCTTTAATGTATTCAGCAATCTCTTTACTCATATCTTCTTTTACGTGACTCATAACTTCTTTACGAGCCTTATCTTTACTAAATCCTGAAATCTTTTGTAATAAATCTAATTGTTCTTTTCTTATATCTTCCACTTTACTTTTTTCGTTCTGAATCTCTAATTGACGTGCTTCTAATTTTTCTTCACGTTCATCTAAAGCAGTTTCTCTTTTTTGAAATAATTCATCTCTTTTATCTATACTAGCCTCTCTTTGCATAAGTCTAGCTTCTGATTCTTTCATTTCATTTTTCTTTTCACGAATTTCTTTATCTAAGTCCATTTTCATACGATGTGCTTCTTCTTTTTGTTCTATAGCAGCATCTCTTTTAATTTTATCTACTTCTTTTTTAGCACTATTAATAATAGATTCTGCTTTTCTAGAAGCCATGCTTCCTTTTAAACTATTTATAACAAACGCTATAAAAAAGCCTACAAGTAATCCAATAACTACAAGTAAAATGGAGAATCCTAAACCACTCATATACTCCTCCATCTAGAATTAGGTAATAACCTAAATCTAATTCTATTGTACTTTTATTTTTAATCATTGTCAATGTAAACAAAAATAAAAGAAAGAGTTTACTTCTCTTTCTTAGTATCTTCAATATTTATATCATAATATTCCCTAACTTTAGTCTCTAATTCATCCTTTAATTCTGGTGTATCTTTAAGTAAAAGCTTAACATTTTCCTTACCTTGACCAAGTTTTTCTCCTTGATATGCATACCAAGCACCAGTTTTTTCAATAATACCAGCTTCAGCTGCTAAATCAATAATTTCTCCTTCACGAGAAACTCCTTCTCCATACATAATATCAACTTCAGCAGTTTTAAATGGTGGAGCAACTTTATTTTTAACTACTTTAATAGATGTTTTATTACCAACAATTCCATCACCCATCTTTAGGCTTTCTTTTCTTCTAATATCTAATCTAATAGTTGAATAGAATTTTAACGCTCTACCACCAGTAGTAGTTTCAGGATTACCAAACATAACACCAACTTTTTCACGTAATTGATTAATAAATATCGCAATCGTATTAGTTTTATTAATAGTTCCAGATAATTTTCTTAAAGCTTGTGACATAAGTCTTGCTTGAAGACCAACATGAGAATCTCCCATTTCACCATCAATTTCAGCTTGTGGAACTAAAGCTGCAACTGAATCAATTACTACTATATTAACCGCTTCATTTCTAACTAAAGCTTCACAAATTTCTAAAGCTTGTTCTCCTGTATCAGGTTGAGAAAGTAATAACTCATCTATATTTACTCCCAATCTTTCTGCATATACTGGATCAAGTGCATGCTCTGCATCTATAAAAGCAGCAGTTCCTCCAGTTTTTTGTACTTCTGCAATTGCTTGTAATGCAAAAGTAGTTTTACCACTTGATTCTGGTCCATATATTTCAACAATTCTACCCCTTGGATATCCACCTACTCCTAATGCAATATCAAGTGATAAACAACCACTAGATACTACATCAACTTTCATATGTTTACTATCTCCAAGTTTCATTATTGATCCTTTACCAAATTGTTTTTCAATATCTTTTAATACTGATTCTAAATCTTTATCTTTTTTTGCTTTCATATATTTATATAATTCCTCCTATTAAATAACTTACAATTTTATTTTACCTATAAATAAAACAAATGTCAAGCATTTTTCGAACATTTGTTTTGTTATTTTACACATACTATTTTTACTAAAAATAAAAAAGCTTCTTATTAAAAGAAACTTTTGGATTAATGATTATTATGAATTTATAATTTTAGGTTCTTCTCTTGAAAGTTTTCTATTAGCATTGAAATATTGAATAGCAGAAACTATTGATAAAACTGATGCTATATAAAGTAATATTTCAGCTACGTTAACACCCATAAATTCAAATGGCATATTATAGAAGAATGTTAATACTATACCAACCATTAAACAAGCTGTTTTTAACTTACCAGATCCTATGGCTGCAACTACATGTCCCTTACTAGCTGCATCCATCTTAATTGCATCTACAACTATATCTCTTAAAATAATAATAACTGGTATTATAACATGTATAAATCCATGTACTGATAAAATAATAAGTACTGAATCAACTAATACTTTATCAGCAATAGCATCTAACATTTTACCTAAATTAGTAACTTGATTATTCTTTCTAGCTAAATAACCATCAAAGAAATCAGTAATACTAGCAAGTATAAATATACCACCAGCTATAAAGTATTGTAATTCTACCATTATTCCATTAATAGTAAATGTTGGAAAAGTAATTCCTACATCATAGAAAGGAAAACATAATAATACAATTACTACAACACTTAAAAATAATCTAAATACTGTAAGTTTAGTAGGTAAGTTCATATAAATTCTCCTCTCTTATAGAATGTAATTCAGAATCTCTAGTAGTATTCTTCTTAAGACCAATAACTATAAAGTATATTAGTACTGTTATTAATATAAGTCCTAATACTACATAAACAGCAGGCCATATATTAATTTTATCTTTATACTCTTTTGTATATGGCGATTTAACTTTCTTCTCTTCTTTTTCTTCAGCTTTCTTTTGTGCTTCTTTAATATCATCTAAAGATATTTTAGAAGTATGCTCAAATAAGAAATTATTAAACTCATCCATTACCATATCAGGATCAAGTCCTAAGTATTTAGCATACCCTTTAATATATTCTTTCATATCATAAACATCTTTAAAAGCTTTAGAATTACCACTCTCTATATTTTCAAGTTGAGATGCTGAAAGTTCTAAATCATCAGCTGCTTCTTCTAAACTAACACCATTACTGATCCTAGTTTTCTTTAAATACTGTCCTAATTCTTTCAATATATCACCTCACTATAATTAACAATAATATAAATAAGCCATGTTCTGTACCCTTACGGGCGACAAACATTTATCTACTGAATATCAGTTCCTAACTCCATTCATTTCTTT
>JAFWNS010000021.1 GCA_017510225.1 Bacilli bacterium | reverse complement strand
CTGCTTCATAATCATACTTTCTTAAAATATCATAAAAGTTTTTCTTACTATCAAGTTTCTTTACTTTTCCACTTTCAGGATTCATAATGATTACACATTTTTTCATATAATCAACTCCTTGATATTAATATTATAACACTATTTTATATTTATATATTTATTTTTGTTACAAATCAACCCTTTTGTTAAGTATACTTATTACTAAACGTATAATCTTATATCTTTTGTGATGGATGCAATTCAAATATACCTTATATGGTAAGGGTAATTCTTTTATACCTTTATTTCTATACCAATTAGGATACTCTTTTTCTACTTTATTAACTATCTTTCTAATGATATTAACATTAAAATCTTCCCTAAAGCTTGCTCTATATATAGTTCCTATTAATATGTGATAAATATTAATAAACTCTATATTATCTTTATATCTTCTATAAACTTTATTGTCTTTAGCAAACTTTTTAATATCTTCGACAATATCATATATTTCATAAATACGATCACTATAAGTGTGCATTATAGAAGATGAATTTTGTATATAATTATATAATGGTTTTTTAACAATCGAGATTTTACTAGATAGCATTAATAACTTAGGAAAAGTTCCCAAATCTTCATACCATTTTCCTAATGGATATTCAATATCACTATTTTTAAATAATTCTATTTTATATAATTTGTTCCATGCAGCTGGATGTTTTATTAATTCATTAAAACTACTGTTAATCTTATTTAGACTTTTTTTATTTTCATAAATACGCATAAAATATGAAATAGAGATATCCGTATTATTTTCTTTTATAGAATTATATAAACATTCTAAATAATCATCTTCAATATAATCATCGCTATCAATGAAACATATATAATTACCTTTAGCCTTTTTTATACCAAAATTCCTAGCATCAGATAATCCTCCGTTCTTCTTATATAAATATTTAAAACGTTTATCATATTTTATATTCTTTTTAATAACTTCAGCTGTTTTATCCTTACTTCCATCATCTATCATCAAAACTTCGAAATTTTTATGACTTTGTTTTTTTATAGAATCAATACAACATTTAACTTTTTTTTCCATGTTATAACAAGGAACTACTATTGATATTTTATCCATTCTTTTTTACCTTCCTATCTTGCATATATCTTATCATCATAAATATAGTAAATAATACTACTGTTATTAAGTTTAGTATTACATATACGTATGATGCACCATCTATTCCATAAGATTTAACTAATGATAGAGATATTAAGAAAGACGCTATAAATGTTATAGCATACCCTATAAATAGTTTATTTTGAGCTCTAGCGGCTGTTAATACTACTGAGAAATAACTAGCTAGAGAATTTAATCCTCCACCTACTAATAATAAGATGAAAGCTAACATATATTTATTTAATTTTACTCCATATATTATACCCATTATTTGTAGACCTATAATATATCCAAATACTATTACTAGTAGTGTTAAAGCAACAATTATAAAGACTTGTCTTAAAACTATCTTAAAGAAACCTTTATAGTCTTTATCTTGCCAATTATCACCTAAAGATTTAACATAAGGTCTATAAATAACTGTACTTAATAAATTAATAATAAATACTGGCATAAATATTATTCCAAAGTATGTTTGAAACTTACTTGCCATAACTGAATCAATCATATATTTAGGACAATTAACTATATACATATTAACTGCATTCCCTAAACATATTGGTAAACATATAAGAAATAATTTTTTTACTTTAGTTTTATTAAATTTTTTCTTTTTAGAAAAATACTTTTTAATTAGTGGTTTATTCCAAACTATTAATAGGATGAATGTTACTATTGAAACTATAATACAACTTAATATAATACTTTTAGTTATTAATAGTACTAGTACGAATACTATTATAGAAGCTAAATATCTAAATGATTGTAATATACAACCTATATCTAATCTATTATGTCTTTGAAATTCACCATGTATTAAATCTTCAAAAGCATCTACACTTTTAAATATACCAAAAGCTAATACTATTAAAGCTTTTTCTAAGGTATATCCTTGACCAAATGTATACCATAGTAGTAATGAATACATTAATACTCCTGAAATCATTCTTACATAGAAATACTCACTATAACTATATTCAAATTTTACGTCTGAAGCATGATAATTTCTCGCTCCAAAGTTACCTAATGATAGACATTGATAAGCAAAGGCTGAAGCTATTGTAAACATACCTGCTTTATCTACTCCATTAATCCATGTAACAAAGAATAATAAAATAGCTGTCATAAAAGAATTTAATAAACTAGCTATTAAATTCCAAAATGTACTTCTCTTAATAATATTTTTTTCATCTACATCTAGTAGCCAAGATTTAATTTTTTCCATTTATATCTTCCTTATCTATGTAATAACAATCAGCATCATGAATAATTCTATCCTCTTCTTTTGGCAATGTCATATAATCACCATAAAACTGAGTTAACCAATCATCATAATGTTTTATTGCATTATATTTTTCTTTTTCAAATGTCACTTCAGTATATCCGTCATACCATTCTTTTGGACACATATCTCTTTCAGCTACCATCCATACTATATTACCCATATATTTTGTTGGTTTAGTTGATGGTAGTTGTAGTAATTTTTTTACCCAGTATCTATAATCTCCTCTAGTTAAAATTCTATATACAGGATAAGCTATCATCTTTTTAATTTTTTGCATAAGGGATAATTCTCCACTTATACCTATTTGTAAAAACATTTTATATCTTTTTTGCCTTTTATTTAATTTTATAGATTCTTCTTTAGTATTAGATCCATAATCAAATGGGAATATATCTAACCAAAGACCTGTAGCAAATTTTTTCTTTAAATATTTCTCATACGCAATAGTATGTGTATCTATAATCTTAATAAATGGATAAATATGATTTTTATCTAATGGTAATAAAATCTTATATCTTTTATTTTTATCGATATATGGATTCTTTTTAGCTAGTTTAACAAATTTATCATATTCATCTCTTTTCATTGCTACATCTATATCATCATCCCATGGTATAAACCCTTTATGCCTAACTGCACCAAGAAGAGTTCCTCCTATTAGGAAGAACTTTATGTCATTTTTATCACAATACTTTTTTAATTGCTTTAATATTTTAAGTAATATTGGTTGTATCTCTTCTCTTTTTATCTTTTTCATAAATTCTCCACTACTATTTATCTTTATTCTTTAAAATTGCTATTTGTTGTGATAACTCTACTATTTTTTCTTGTTGTACAGCAATACGTTTACTATTTCTAAATACCATATAAATTAAGAATAATATACAAAATACAAATAATATAGTTGGTGGATATGAAACTCCAAATATCTTAGCAGCCCAATTAACTAGCCCAGGAAAGATTGATAGTATTAACATAAATATTGAACCTATCATCCACCAAAAACTTTCCTTTATAGATAGTCTAGATTTTTTTACTGAACTAGCAATAAATATAATAATTATTACTGCAATCGCTATAAATACAAAATAACTACTTTTCATCTTTAACTACCTCACTTTTCTTTTTACCAGAATACTTTAATAATATAAATACTATTGTATAGAATATATTGATCATATACTTTATAGGTTTAATAATTCCTCCATGCATACTCTCTCCAAATTCTCTTATTCTCATCTTAGTTGGAACTTCTTTTATTTTATATCCTGAAAGTAACATTTCAATAATTAAATTAGCATCTGGAAATTCTGGGTAATTACCCATTTTAGAATACTTTTCTATTACTTTTCTATTTAAACATTGAAATCCAGAAAGAGGATCAGCGATTGTTTTTTTACAAAATATTTTTATTATCTTTTTAAATATATTAGTACCCACTTTTCTAAAGAAAGGACATGGATATCCAACATCTTCTAAATATCTTGATCCTATGACAATATCAACGTTATCTTCTTTCATTGTCTTATACATTTTTTCTGCTTCCTTAGCTATATGTTGACCATCAGCATCAAATTGAATTACATAGTCATAATTATTTTCATATGCATATTTAATACCTGTTTGTACCGCCATAGCATAACCAACATTAAATGGCATAGTAATACATTTAATACCATTATTTTCTACTATTTCACGTGTATTATCACCTGAACAATCATTAACAACAACTATATCTGCTGTCTTAACATCTTTTTTAATTTCTTTTAAAACTTTTTCTATATTCATTGCTTCATTATAAGCTGGAATAACGAATAATATCTTATCTTTTTTCATTACAACCTCCATCATGTATACATATTAATTATAAAACAAATATAGATAATAATCAACTTTATATAGAATAAAAAAGAGCCTTTAAGCTCTTTCTTTTGTGTATATGTAATAGCAATATCTTTTATCGTTATCACATGCTTTATCATAATATTTATAATTAATATTATTTGGATTTTTTAATTTCTTACTAGTAACTATACAGTTAATAGGAAATTCTTTTAATACTTTATTAAATTCATTAATATAATCTGTATTATTTTCGTCAGTTAAATAATCATAATACTTCTTAGTATCATCAGTAGTATACTTAGAAAAGTCGTTACCCTTCTTTACTCCATATCTTCCGATTGCTGTTATAACATTTATATCCGGAGCATAACTTCTTAATAAAACTGCTACACAATGAATATACTTTTCATCTGGAACCATACCTTCAGGTGCAATAACATTAAGTGTCTTTTTATCTTTCTTGTATAAATCTTCTAATTTATTAGCTAGATTGATTGTACCATTAGGTAGTAGATAAGGATTCTTATATAAAATCTTATATCTAAATAAAGTTCCTTTATATTTACCAGTATAAGATAAATATATACCAAAGAACAATAATAATATAACTAGTAGATAACCTATTTTTAATATAATATCTTTTTTAATTATATTAAATAAGAATACGCTTGCATATATAAATGCACATATCATTATAGTTTGTACTATACAAGCTAACATTCTTGCTTCTACGAAAGCATACATAGATAAGTTCTCTGTAATATCATTAATGGGATTTAAAACCATGAATAAAGCTACTAAAATTAAAAATGTATTTATTATATTTACTTCTTTATTTCTATATATAAATCCACATAATACAGTTACTATTGATATATAAATAAGTATTGATTTTTTATTTAATAGTATTTGACTTATTATAGTATTATCTAAAACTGCAATATTTTTTAACGCTATACTTGCTATTATAATAAATACTATTAGAGGTATTACTAATAATCTTATTTTCTTTTTACATCTATATAATAGGAATACTATTAAATAAGAAAGTATTGATATACCTATAATTGGAATAGCAATAGTTGATTTTGATATTAATACTACACTAGTTAGAAATTCTAGAAGTATTAATCTCCATGATAATTTCTGTTCACCAATAAAGTGAATCATTAAGAATAATAATCCTGCTACTCTTACTAAACATGATCCATAAAACATAGCAGCATTAAATTGCCATGAATCTTGTAGGAATATAATATATCTATTTAGACCTGTAGTTTCTAGTCCTAATACTAATAATACTAAAGGTAATAATTGATAATATCTCTTTCTTTTTCTTTTGTTTCCAAATAATCTTTCTGCAAATAATACTAGTAATACACATACCAATAAATAATTAAATGTAGCCAAAGCAAATTTTAAATATATGGTTGGTGAAACATGAAGTATTCTAACAAATACAGATGATTCTATTTCCCATGTATTTAATGCATATGTATCAATACTCTTATCAGGTAATCCTGTTGCTACTGTTTGATTATATATATTACCCTTTGTAGCATAAGTAGCTACTCTATTTACATAATATCCATCATCTTGATGATTACCTAACCATAAGTATTCAATTATTCCTAAAGATGTAACGGTTAATACTCCAACTATTACAATAATAAACCAATAGTTTTTTAATACTTCTAGTTTACCATCAGGAAATACTTTAATTTTATCTTTCTTTATTTTATATATACTAAACGTTAATATACCCAGTATTAATAAAATCATATATAAAAAGAATATAAAATAATTTATTTTTAATACTTGAGTTATTACTCCGGCAACTGCTACAAAGAAACTATATACTATATAACCTATTATGAATCTATATAGAACTGTTTCTTTTTTTTGCAATGCAGTACCAAATAAATATATAAAACTTATAAATAATACTAAAAATATACTACATATTAAGTAATCAATCATCTGTACACCCTCTTTTATTTATCTAATTTAAACCACATTTTCTTTGTAAAATTAGGATTATAGAATGGATCATTATCTAATATCTTCTCCCAATGATTCCACATATAATCTGATTCTTCTAAGAATCTTTGATATTTTTCACTTGTTGTATCTAAACCTCTAGATTTAGATTCATAATGAAGTAATTCCACTTGTGGTACTAAAACATTATAATAACCTTTTTCTAATAGTTTAATATTAAAATCTACATCATTATAAGCGACTTTTAAGTTCTCATTTAAACCGCCAACTTCTTTAAACTTCTTCTTACTAACTGCTAAACAAGCAGCTGTATTAGCTCCGTAGTTATAAGGTACTCTAAGTCTTCCATACATACCCGGATCATCCCTTTGAGCTCCTAAATATGCATGTGAAGCAACTCCTCCTAATCCTAAAACTACTCCTGCATGTTGAACTGTATAATCATCTGGATATAATAATTTAGCCCCTACTGTTCCAACATGATCTTGCATAGCATAACCTACCATTATATCTAACCATTCTGGAGTTATTACTTCGGTATCATTATTTAATAATACAATATATTCTCCTTTAGATTTATCAACTGCAATATTATTGATCTTAGAATAATTAAATTCCATTATACAATCTATTACTTTAAAGTTTTTATATTTCTTTTTATATTCTTTAAAGAAATCTAGTGTTTCTTTTTCCTTACTATCATTATTAGCTATAATTACTTCAAAGTTTTTATATGTAGTTTTATTAAAAATAGAATCTACACATTTCTTTGTAATATCTACATAATCTCTAGTAGGTATAATTATAGATACTAATGGTTCTTTATCAAACTCATAAGCAATTAAATGATATTTACTTAGTTCATCTCTTTCTACATGAGCTTTAATGTTTCTTCTTTTTAAAGCATTCTCTATAGCTTTTTTACCTTTATCTAATGCATAATTCTTATTATCTAATGTCATAGAAGTAGATCCTTGTACCATACGCCAATGATATAGTACCTTTGGTATATGATAAATCTTTTTAGCTTTTTCAGTCACTTTTAAGAACAAATCATGATCTTGTGATCCTTCTAAACCTACTTCAAAACCTCCAACACTATCTACTAAACTCTTTCTGATTACTGAAAAATGGCATATATAGTTATGACTTAATAAAGTATCTGGTGAGAAATCTGCTTTAAAATGAGGTTCACAAAAAGTTCCTCTCTCATCCATTTTATCTTCATCTGAATATATAAAGTCTATATTTTTATCTTTATTTAATACTAAAACGTTTTCAAATAAAGCATCTTCTGTAAGTAAATCGTCATCATCTACTAAAGCAATAAATTCTCCTTTAGCCATCTTTAAAGCATCATTAGTTGTTTTAGAAATATGACCATTCTTCTTTCTATATTTAACTCTTATTCTCTTGTCTTTTTCTTCATACTCTTTAAGAGTTTCTTTTGTTTCTTCTAAAGTAGAACAATCATCTACTAAACATACTTCAAAATTCTTATAATTTTGGTTTAAAATAGAATCTAAACATTCACTTAAATAATCTCTTCTTATATTATAAGCAGGTATTAGTATAGATATTAATGGTTCATATTTTTGTTTTTCATATTCTGTTATAGTTTGATTCTTATCTAACCATTTGTTATAGTCCACTTGATCAAAAGGTTCATAAAATCTTAAAGTACTACCTTTTATACTATTTTTAAAATCCTTTAAGTATTTTTTTATTAGTTTTGGTGGCACTAAAAAGTGATATTCTTTCCATAAGAATCTTGTTCCTTTATATAGAACATGGAAGAATAATCTTATTCTAGCAAAAATTTTATTAAATTCAGCTAGTATTCTATTACCTACTCTAAAAAACATATAATTATTTAAAGAACATACATTATATGTTTTTTTGTTTTGTTTTATATTAACTTTTATTTTTTTACATTTACTTGGTAGGTTAGCTGTTAAAGCTATAGTTCTATTATCAGCTAATGGTATACATCTATAATCTTCTACTTTTTTACCATCACATATTATCTCAAATTCATAGTTATTTAAGTCAATAATTACTTTTACAGTTAGTGAAGGATTCTTAATACCATGGATTACTTTTTCTACTACTTCTATTGTGTCTTTTTTCATTGTTATACCTCCTCAGCAAATCCCTTTTCTAACTTTTTAAATATTAATCTACCAATTACATATACAAATCCTGTTACTACTACTAAATATATAAAATGATGTAATTGTGGCATTTGATGATACATAAATATATCTCTATAGAAATCAACTAGTTCTGTTAATGGATTTAAATATAATATCCATCTAACAGTAGTTGGGAATAGTGTTGCAGTATATAATATTGGAGTTCCATAGAACAACATATTAATAATAAACTGCACTATATATTCTGTATCTTTTATATATATATTTATAGCACTTAAAGCAAATACTAATCCTAATGTTAAGAAGAATTGAATAATTGCTATAAATGGTAATAATAATAAGTGCCAACTAATTCCTAATCCTCCAAACACACAGAATAATAAGATAATAATGCAACTTATAAAGAAGTTAATTAGTCCACTTAAAGCTACTGATATTGGTAGTATTTCTCTAGGAAAATATACTTTTTTAATAATACCAGCATTCATTCTAACAGTAATCATACCTTGATTTATAACTGTTGTGAAGAAAGTCCAAGGTATAATACCTACAATTAGGTATTGTAAGTAATTATCTGTTTTTATTCTCATTATATATGGAAATACAATTGCATAAACTGCAACTTGTAATAGAGGATTAAAGAATGACCATAAAACTCCTAAGAAGGAACCTTTATATTTACCTCTAATTTCTTTTTTAACATTACTTTTTAATAGTTCTCTATATTTATATAAATCTTTTATCATGAAACCACCTCTATTTACATTCCTCTAAATATTTATCTATTACTTTATTAGTTTCACCATCTAATCTAACATGTCCATTTTGTATCCAAATAGCTCTATTACATAGTTTTCTAATAGATGAATGATTATGAGAAACTATTACTATTGTTTTATCTGATTCTTTTAATTCTCTTAACTTAGCGAAACATTTATCTTGGAAATGTTGATCTCCTACAGCTAAGATTTCATCAATTAATAAGATATCAGCATCAACATTAATAGCAACAGAAAAAGCTAGTCTCATATACATACCTGATGAATATGTTCTAATTGGACTATCTATAAAATCACCTAATTCAGAAAATTCTATTATTTCATCAATTTTTTTATCTATTTCTTTTGAAGTCAAACCAAAAATTGATGCATTAAAGTAGATATTTTCTCTACCAGTAAAATCATCATGAAATCCTGCACCTAACTCTAAAAGAGAAGTAAGTTTTCCATTAGTAGTAATTTTACCTACATTAGGATATATAATCTTAGTCATTAATTTAAGTAATGTAGATTTACCACTACCATTAGTTCCAATTAAGGCAACAGTTTCTCCTTTTTTTATTTTCAAGTTTATATCTTCTAAAACAGTATGAGTATCTGTTTTATTGTTTTTCCAAAACACTAATCTTTCTTTTAAAGTGTTTGGTTTATCATAATAAACTTTGAATTTTTTAGTTACATCTTCTACTATAATTGAATAGTCTTCTTTGTTTTCCATAAAACACCTCTTGGTCATTAAAAATAATATTTAACCATTGACAATTATAACATATTTCATATTATAATACCAATTTTATAAAAGAAGTCGCTATTGATTAGTGACCTATTTTAATAGTTCTTATATACATAGTCCATATCGACATTTCCAGATATACCTTTTACACTTCCAGTACTTGTATATTGCCACATTTGGTAATGTCCTTTATATGTTGGTTTACTAACCCCATAATGAGCTACCCAAACATCATATTGATTTAATTGACTCATATCTAATTGGTTGTTTAAGAAACTAGTACTAGCATATATCATTGGTTTATATCCATATAATTTAACTGTATTTAAGAATGCTTTAGCAATAGCTGTTCTTTTAGCTTTTGATAAACCATCTGCTCTTCCACATCTTTTGCCATTTTCAACGCAACCTGAGAACTCTGAATCAAATACTATTGGAAGTTTTATCTTGCTTCCTAAACTGTTGTTTTGGATTGTTGTAATAGCAATATTTGCCTCTTGAATAGCTTCTTGTTCACTAATAGCTTGAGAGAAAACGTATGCTCCTACTTTAACTCCTGCATTAGTTGCTCCATTAACATTAGATACGAATTTTGTATCTTTTACAAGGTTACCATTTATTCCTTGAGCATTTGTACCATATCCTCTAACAGCAACTCTAATTATTGCATACTTCACTCCTGCACTCTTAACTGATGACCAGTTAATAGAACCATTATATTGTGATACATCTATTCCATTATATATTTTTTTATATACATATATTGTTTTAGTAGTTGTTGTTATTTCTTCGTTTAGTTTTGAATATAAAACTAGTTTTAACGTATGTTTCCCTTCAGATAAACTATTAACGTTTACTGTTGTTGAGAATCCTGGTGTAGCATTTACAGAAGCATCTCCATAATTTGTAATAGCTGAAATTACATCTGATCTAGCACTTCTTGTAAAGGTATTACTTGTTAGACTATTATCAATATAAAGTTTTAAATAAGAATTGTCTAATTCAGACATTTCCCAACCTGATAAAGTAAAGTTTTCACTTTGATTAGCTAATTGTGGATAGTCTATATTTATATAACCATCATATTTTTTTACAGTAAATGTCTTTGTTTTAGTACTAATAATATCATTATTCTTTTCAGATATTATATTTACTTTTACTGTATGAGTACCATCTGATAATGTAGATGAATCAAAAGTAGCACTATATCCTGGTTTTGGAGTATAAGTTTCATCTCCAAAATTAGTATAAACTTTATATACATCTGGTCTAGCAGATGTTGTTATATTAGTAACTTTAGTGTTATCTACATATATTTCTGCATGAGTATTTTTATCTTTACATAAATACCATCCTTGAATTGTAGTTGTTAGTTTATACTTACCACTTGGATAATCTATGTTAATAAATGATGATGGTTTATCTTTAATAAACTTTCTAGTTGCTTTAGTTATTTCATTTCCTTTATTATCTTTAACTTTTATTTCTACTTGATGTTCTCCATATTTATAATTCTCTATATTAACTGTTTTATTATAACCTGGTTGTGGATTTGTACTTTCATCTCCATAACCTTTTATAGCTTTTAATACATCTGCTCTTGCACTTCTATTTACTTCTTCTATTTTATTACCATCTACATATACTTCTAAAGATGTACTTGCTGCTGTTGATAGATACCACCCTTGGATTGTTACTGTGTTTGTTACTTTTTGACTTACTGTTGGATAATCTATAGTTATTGCTGTAGCTGGCTTTGACTTAGTAAATTTTCTAGTTGTCTTTGTTATTTCATTTCCTTTATTATCTTTTACTTTTACTTCTACTTGATGCTCTCCATATGTATAATCTTCTATATTAAAAGTAGCACTATATCCTGGTTGTGGGTTTGTTGTAATGTCTCCATAACCTTTTATAGCTTTTAATACATCTGCTCTTGCACTTCTGTTTACATTCTCTACTTTAGTTCCGTCTACATATATTTCTAAAGTTGTACTTGCTGCTGTTGATAGATACCATCCTTGGATTGTTACACTATCTGTTAGTTTTTGTGTAGTTGTTGGATAATCTATATTAATGTGAGTAGCGGGTTTAGATTTAGTAAATTTTCTAGTTTCTCTTGTTATTTCATTTCCTTTATTATCTTTTACTTTTACTTCTACTTGATGTTCTCCGTATGTATAATCTTCTATATTAAAAGTAGCACTATATCCTGGTTGTGGGTTTGTTGTAATGTCTCCATAACCTTTTATAGCTTTTAATACATCTGCTCTGGCACTTCTGTTTACATTCTCTACTTTAGTTCCGTCTACATATATTTCTAAAGTTGTACTTGCTGCTGTTGATAGATACCATCCTTGGATTGTTACACTATCTGTTAGTTTTTGTGTAGTTGTTGGAT
>JAFWNS010000020.1 GCA_017510225.1 Bacilli bacterium | reverse complement strand
TATTTAAATCAGATAAAATAGTACTTGGAAGTCAAAAAGTAGATATGTATGATATGGGAGCTTATACTGGATGTGTGAATGCTAAACAATTAAAGTCTTTAGGAGTTAAATACTCATTAGTAGGACATTCAGAAGTTAGAAAGTATAAAAATATAACTCCAGAAGGAATAAATAAAAAGATAAAGAAACTACTAGAAGAAGGAATTACTCCAATATATTGTATTGGAGAAACTAAAGAAGAAAGAGATAATAACACTTATAAAGAACTACTAAAAGAAGATATAATAGAATCACTAAAAGATTTAAGTAATGAAGAAAAAGAAAAAGTAATAGTAGCTTATGAACCAGTATGGTCTATAGGAACAGGTAATATTCCTAAATGCTATGAAATTAATGAAGTAATAGATATAATAAAACAAGAATTACCTAATAATAAAGTATTATATGGAGGAAGTGTTAATGAAGAAAATATAAACTTCTTTAATACTAATTGTAACTTAGATGGATACTTACTTGGAGGAGTTAGTTTAAAACCAGAAAGCCTTCAAAAATTATTAAATATATTAGAAAAATGACAAGTTTTACACATTCGACAAAACTTGTCATTCTTTTCTCTACCAATTTCTACAAGAGTATTATATAATTGTAATGCAGCGTAGTACGAGAGGAGAGAAAATTGAAAAAGATAAGAGTTTTAGCAGTAGATGACAACAAGAATCTTATAGAGATGATGAAAGAATACTTCAAGGATAGTGCAGATATAGAAATCACTCTAAAAGCACATGATGGTAGTGAAGGGTTAAGACTAATCGAAAAGAAACAAGATGAATATGACGTAGTACTATTGGATTTAATAATGCCTAATAAAGATGGAGTAACTATACTAGAATACATGAAGAATAAAAACATTGATAAGAAAGTTATAGTACTAACATCTTATAATACTCAGGATATGATTAGAAAAGTATCTGAGTTAGGTATAAGTTATTTTGTATTAAAGCCTTTTGAGTTAGAAGACTTAGAAAAAAGAATACTAGAAGTAGCAGAAGGTGTTAAGTTTGGAGGTAAAGCTCTAGATTTATATCATAATAACTTACAAATATCAGTAACTAAGATCCTACATGAATTAGGAGTACCATCTCACATCAAGGGATATCAATACATTAGAGAAGGGATAATGCTGATATATGATGATCCTGCTATGGTAGGAGGAATAACTAAAGAATTATATCCAGAAGTTGCAAAAAAATATGATACAACTGTATCAAGAGTAGAGCGAGCGATAAGACACGCTATAGAAGTAAGTTGGAATAGAGGTAACTGGCAGTTAATGGAAGATATCTTCGGACACAGCGTAGATATTGATAAAGCAAAACCAACTAATTCAGAATTTATCGTCACAGTCGCAGATAAATTAAGATTAGAGTTTACTAAACCATTAACTAACTAGACAGAAATGTCTTTTTTATTGTAAGAACAGGAGGAATTTATGCATACAGAAGGATCTTTTATAGGAAATATATTAGATAATGAAGATAATATATACTTAGCTGGTACCATTTTATTAAAACTAGATGAAGATGAATTTGTAAAACTAACTGATATAGAAGAGTTAAAAGAATTAAGAAAATATCTAATGTTATACAAATTTATAAAAACAGAATTAGTAGAAGAAAAAAAGAATAGATATCAAGAATTAATTCTAACTACTAATAAAGAAGATAATGATTTATATATACAAGAAGATTCATTAACAAAACATCTAGATAAAACTGGTGCGAAGAGATTAATAAAGAAAAATAAAGAAGCTCAAGAATATTATAGTATAAGCCATTATTTATAGAAAAAAAGAAGTATTAAAAACACTTCTTTTCTTTTTATATATTATTGACTTTTATATAAAATAGATATATACTTAATTTATAAAATATGTAAGGGGAATACAATTTATGGAACGAAAGATAGAAATATTTCTTAAAAAATGGAAAACAGATATTATAAGAAAACCATTAATATTATATGGTCCAAAACAAGTAGGCAAGACATTTACTGTGTTACAGTTTGGAAAAAAAGAATATAAGAATGTAGTATATTTTAATACTATGAAAAATAAAGAAGTAATAGAGCTTTTCAGTAAAGAAAAAGCTATAGATAAGATAATTACTAATTTATCAGTAATTGCAGGAGAAACTATATTAAAAGATGATACTTTAATAGTATTAGATAATATAGATGATTTTGAATTAGTAAAAGGAGTTAAACTATTTGGAAGTGATCGTAGTCCATATCATATAATAGGAATAACTTCACGTAGAGAGAATTTAAAAGAGTTTAAAGGTGAAGAATTACAATTCAAAGGAATGAATGAGTTAGATTTTGAAGAATATCTATGGGTAAGAGGTGAAAAAGCCCTTGCAGAACTAATAAAAGAATCGTTCCATAAACATAAAACATGTCCATTTCATAAAGTGGCGTTAGAACTATTCCAAGATTACTTAATGACTGGAGGACTTCCAGAAGTAATAAAAGCAGAAGAAGATGGTAAAACTAAATATGAAATAGATGCTATTAAACAGAAGATATTAGATACATATAAGAAAGAAATATCATTAAATACAAACTTAATAGATATATCAAGAGGTATAGAAGTAATAGATTCAATACCAGAACAATTAAAGAAAGAGAATAAAAAGTTCCAATACGGACTTATTGGAACAGGTAAAAGAGCTAAAGAATATGAAAAATCTATAAATTACTTAGTAGAAAATCAATTAGTATATAGAAGTTATAAAGTAAAACAAGTAAAATCTCCACTAAGTAGTTATAGAGATAAAGATAGTTTTAAACTATATTTAACAGATGATGGAGTATTATTCTCAATGATGCATTTAAATAAAAAGAAAATGCTAAGTGATGAAGATATGAAAGAGACATTATATGAAAATCATATTGCTAAAACACTAGTAGAAGCAGGATATTCACTATATTACTATCAATCTGAAGGAAAAGCAGAAGTAAACTTTGTTATACAGAATAGAATGGGATTAATAATACCAATAGAAATAACAACTAAGTCAAACTCTAAAGCTAAATCATTATCAGTATTTATGAAAAAATACACAGTACAACAAGCTTATAGAGTAACAGAAAACAACTTTTCAACTAAAAAAGATGTTAGATACAT
>JAFWNS010000019.1 GCA_017510225.1 Bacilli bacterium | reverse complement strand
GTTAAATTATTTAAGTTATATATATCCATTGCGGATACTCCAAATTGTTTACTTATACCATAAATAGTATCTCCCGCTTTTACAGTATATTCCTTCATATTTTCACCTCTAAATAAGTATATGTATAAGGTCTATCTATTTTGACAAAATAGGGTATTTATGGTATTATTAATATGTCAAGGAAACTTGCATACAATAAAAAAGGGAACATTCAATTTTGTTGAATGCCTACCCAATTAATGGTGAAGACATTTAAGTCATAGACTTAAGTGTCATTTTTTTATTACAAATACCAATATGGTAAGAAGTGATAAAATGATACAGATGTACTTACAAAGTTTAATAGTATAAACTCGCTTGTTCATCTTATCAAACCTCCTTTCTTCTAGAAGATAAGAGGTAGACACCCAACATTAAATGTTCCAATTAAAGTATACTACTTATATACATTAAAAACAATCGAACAAACAAAGATATTTGTTCTTTTTTTATATAAAAAAACATAATAACTAACTAGAGGTGACTTATGTTTTTTAAAAGAATTGATGAGCGAATTAGATTAGTATTTTTAATTATGTTATTACTGTTTATTTTTATAATACTTAGAGTATTTTATATACAAATGGTAGATTATAAAAAACTAAATAAATATGCATCAGATCTTTGGAGTAGAAATTTACCTATAGAAGCTAATAGAGGAAAAATTCTAGATAGAAATGGAGAAGTACTAGCTGATAATTTAACTACTACATCTTTAGTTTTAATACCTAATCAAATAAAAAACAAAAGAGAGGCTACTAAAGATTTAAGTAATATTTTAGGTATTAGTTATAAGAACATGAAAAAGCATGTTTATAAAAATACTTCTATAGAAAGAGTTCATCCTGAAGGTAGAAGATTATCTTTTGATGTAGCAGATAAAATATCTAATTTAGATTATGATGGAGTATATTTAGTAAAAGAATCTAAAAGAAATTATCCTAATAAAAATATTTTATCTCATACTCTAGGTTATGTTGGGATAGATAATCAAGGACTTTCTGGGTTAGAGTTAGAATATAATAAATATTTAACTGGTAAGAGTGGTGCGATTAAATATTTTTCTGATGCTAAAGGTAATAAACTTAATTTAAGTGATATTTATGTAGAACCTCAAGATGGATTAAATATAAATTTAACTATTGATATTAATATACAAAGAAGTATAGAAAGAGAACTTAATAATGTAGTAGATATGTTTAAACCAGAAATGGCACTTGCTATTGTAATGGATCCAAATACTGGAGAAATATTAGGTATGGCTTCCCGTCCTGATTATGATCCAAATAATTATCAAAAGTTTTCTAAAAAAACATTAAGTAGAAATTTACCTATATGGGCATCATATGAACCAGGATCAACTTTTAAAGTAATCACAACTTCAGCTGCAGTAGAAGAAAAAGTAGTTAATTTATTTAAAGATAAATTTTATGATAGTGGTAGTGTTAATGTAGATGGATCAATTTTAAAATGTTGGAAAGCGGGAGGTCATGGAGAACAAACTTTTCTTCAAGTACTACAAAACTCTTGTAACCCAGGGTTTGTAAAGATGGGACAATTACTTGGTAAAGAAAGATTATTTAAATACATTAACAAGTTTGGTTTTGGAAATAAAACAGGAATTGATTTAAATGGAGAAGGTCAAGGTATAATATTTAAACTTAATCAAGTAGGTAATGTAGAGTTAGCCACTAGTGCTTTTGGTCAAGGAGTTAGTGTTACTCCTATACAACAAGTATCTGCAGTTTCTGCAGTAGTAAACGGTGGTTATTTAAATAGACCATTTATAGTAAAAAGTATTTCAGAAAAAGAGTCTAATAGTATTATTAAAGAATATAAAAAGAAAAAACTTAGAAAAGTAATAAGTAAAAGAACTTCTTCTATTATGAGATATGGACTAGAAAGTGTAGTTGCTAAAGGTGGAGGGAAAAGTGCATACATTGAAGGTTATAGAATAGGAGGTAAAACAGGTACTGCTCAAAAAGTTAAAGATGGTAAATATTTAGATAATAATTATATTATGTCTTTTATGGCAGTAGTTCCTTCTAACAACCCAAAAGCAGTTCTATATTTAGCAATTGACAATCCTAAAGATACTGCAATGCTTTCAAGTTACACAACAACACCTATTGCTAGAAGAATTCTTCTAGATATTATAGAAGCACTACATATTAAAAAACAAAAAGGGGAATTAACAAAAGATTTAGAATGGAGTGATAAACCTACTTATAAAGTACCTAATTTAATAGGTAAAGATGTGAAAACTATAAAGAAAAAAACTAAACATTTTCATATAGAATATTCAGGTACTGGTAATACTATAGTAGCTCAATCACCTAATCCAAAAGAAAAATTAGAAGAAGAAGGTACTATAAGAGTATTATTGAAATAACAAAATCTTTATGTTATAATATTAAGCCATCAAGGGGGTATATATATGTCTACAAAAAAAGATTTATATACGGCTCAAAGAATAATGGAAGATCCAAACTATAATCGTAAAGATAAAATGTTTCATAAAGATTCTCCTATCTATGTTAAATCTAATGAGAAAATACAAAACTATCAAAAATACTTAGAAAAAAGAAAAAAAGTATTAAGTGTAATTGCTTCATCAGATCAATTACTAGATATGATAGTTAGTGGTACTAAAGAAATAGATGCTTACGATATAAGTAGATTTCCTAAATATTATATGGGTTTAAAATTTGCAGGAGTACAGTCTTTAGATAGAGATAAATATATTAATTTCTTTTATGAAGGAGATAAAAGAGCTTATTTATATGATAGAATGTATGAAAAAATGAGAGATACTCTAAATGATAGAGATAAAGAGTTTTGGGATGGATTATTTAATTTTTATGATTGGAATGAAATATCTAATTCATCATTATTCTCTAATGAAACAATATCAGTATCTGATGTTATTAATCAAAATAAATATTTAGATAAAAATAATTATGATGAATTAAAAGATATAATTACTGATGTAGATGTTGATATATATGAAGGAGATATTTTAGAAATATCAAAAGTTTTTAAAGAAAAATATGATTTAATATATATGTCAAATATTATTAAATATTTATATGAAAATAATTATGATCTTAAAGACTATAAAAATATGTTAAAAAAATTAAGAATGACTAGAAGTGGAATTAGTTTAACATATTTAAATGGTATAAATGAAATAATAAGAGATGAGTTTAAAGGTATTGATTATAGAATAGAAGAATTTGAAGATTCAAAATCTGGAGTACTAGTTTACAAGAGAAGAAAGAAAAAGTAGTACTCTTTTTTATTTATATGGTAAAATAATTATGGAAGTGGTTTTATGAAAATAGGTGTAGATATAGATGGAGTTTTAACTGATGAACATCAATATATAATAGATCATGGATCTAAATATTTTTCTGATCACAATAGAGAATATAGTATTAATTATAATGGCAGTGATTTTTGTGAAGTATTTAATGCAAGTGAAGAAGAATGTAGTGATTTTTATGATGATAGATTAGTTGATTATTTAGATTATGTACCTATGAGAGATTATGCTAGTGAAGTAATTAATAAATTAAAAGATGAAGGTAATGAAATATATTTTATAACAGCTAGGTATTTACCAAAATTTGAATATGAAAATCAAAAAACTATTCAAGATAAAACAAAAAATTGGTTAAAGAAAAATAATGTTAAGTATGATGATGTTATATTTAATTATAAAAAAGCAGATGTTGTAAAAGAATTAAATATTGATTTAATGATAGAAGATCATGTAAAAAATATAGAAGAAATTTCTAAAATCATACCAGTATTTTGTTATGACCATCCATATAATAGAGAAGTTAATAATGATAATATAACTAGAGTATATAGTTGGTATGATATATATGATAAGATAAATAATTGAAGGTGATTATATGAAAAAAGTATTAGTAGGAATGTCTGGAGGTGTAGACAGTAGTGTTGCTGTTATATTACTTCAAAAGATGGGATATGAAGTAGTTGGTGTTACTTTTAAGTTTATAGATGATATGGATACTACAGATGCAGTTAAAGTAGCAGATAAACTTAATATAGAGCATCATATTCTAGATTATAGAAAAGAATTTAAAAAAGATGTAATAGATAAATTTTTAAATGATTATTGTAATGGACTAACACCTAATCCATGTGTTATTTGTAATAAAGTATGTAAGTTTAAATATTTATTTGAAAACATGAATAAATATAATTGTGACTTTATTGCGACAGGACATTATGCAAAAATAGATAATAATAAATTATATAGAAGTAAGAATAAAGATAAAGATCAATCTTATTTCTTATTTGATCTTCCAAAAGATAAATTATCTAAGATAATATTTCCATTAGAAGGATTAGAAAAAGATAAAGTAAGAGAGATCGCTAAAGATAATGATTTAGATAATTCTAATAAGAAAGATTCTTTTGATGTGTGTTTTATAAAGGGTACTTTTAATGAATATATAAAAGATAATACTAAACAAGTACCTGGTGATGTTATAAATATTGATACTAATGAAGTAATTGGTAGACATAAAGGATTATCTTATTACACAATTGGTCAAAGAAGAGGATTAGGTATTGGTGGTACTCTTGATAGAATGTTTGTAGTAGGTAAAGATATAAAGAAGAACATTTTATATGTATGTATTGGTAATAATGATTATTTAATGAGTGATAGTTGTATAATTACTAATGTTAATTTGTTAACTGATGAAAAAATAGATAAATGCAGTTCAAAATTTAGATATAGAAGTAGTGATATAGATGTAGAATTAGAATATTTAGATGATAATGAAATATTAGTAAAATATTCTAATGTTAAATCAGTTACTCCAGGACAAGCTTGTGTTTTATATAATGGTGAAGAATGTCTTGGTGGAGGAATTATAAAAGAAGTTAGAAAAAATAATAAAAAACTTTGGTATTTATAAAATATGGTATAATTATAATAGGTGGTATTATGAATGAAAATATAGGGGCTATAGGTGGTAGTAGAGATAGAAAAAGAAGACTCTTAATCACTAGAGAGCAAAAAAAGAAATTAAAAAGATATAATATATTCTTTAAAAAAAGACAAATAATGAAAATGGAAAAAGCAGTTAGAAAACAACAAGTAATTACATTCTTTAAAGCTACTCCAATAATGGTAACAGGATCAACTTTTAGATCTTTGTTTGATATTAAAGAGAAGACTTTAAAGAAAGTGGTAAAAGAAAAACAAACAAAAACTAACAAATTCTTATTTCCTAAAGACAAGAATAATGTTATAGAATTAATAATTATAAAACCTAGAATAATACAAAAAGAAGATAATAAAAAAAATAAAAATAAAAAAGAAAAACCACCTATAAAAAAAGTAGAAGTAAGTAAAGTTAAAAAAATAGACAATTTAAAGAATAAAGAATTATTGGTATTATACGAAAATAAATTTAAAACTGCTAGAAGAGATTTAAAAGAATTAGAATTTGAAAATAAATTGTTATCTGATGAAACTAAAAAAGACAAAAAAGGTGTCTATGATAATTTAGATACTCTAATACATAAAGTTAATCAATTAGAAGATAAATATAAAGTAGAAGATATATCTGAAGAAGAACAAGAGCAAATAAAAGAAATAGCTGAAAAATATATAAGTGATTTTAAAGATAAAAAAGAAGTACATGATATAGAAGATTCATCAATATATTCTATGTTATCTGATAAATTAGATGAAATAAATGAACATGAAGAAGAATTAAAAGAAAAAGTAAAAATAAATAAAGATAAATATAATATAGATAATGATAAATTAAGAAAGATAAAAGATAAGTATTATGATTTTAATGGAATTAATCAAAGATTAAAAGAAATTATATATGATCAAGCATATATATTAGCGGATTTAAAATATAAAGTGATGCATGCTGAAACTGAAATTAAAAAAGTTACATATAAGATTAATACTATGTCAGATCAATGTGGTAAGTTATTAAAAGATATTGATAAATTATCAGTAATACCTGGATTGAGAAGTGCAACTGCAGTTGCTACTATGACTGCTTATTATATATATTTTATGAAGAATGTTAAAGATTCTCCAATAGAGAAAAAAGTTAATAAAGAAATAGTTATTAGAGATTACAGTAGTGATATAGAAAAGAATTTAAATAAAATAAATGATGCTTATAGTTTGTTAAGTAAAACTACTAAGAAATTAAAAAAAGAAATAGCTAAATTTAAAGAAGAATATGGTGAATATCAAGATGAAGTACCTGAAGTAGATAGATTACTTAAAGATATGAATATAGTTTTAGATAGTGTTAAATTTAAAGAAAAAGAAATTAAAGCATTAAAGAGTAAACAAGCTAATTTATTACAAGAAAATAAAGAAAGAGTATATAAAGCAGAACAAGCTAAGAAGAAACAAGAAGAACAAAAAGAAAAAGAAATTAAAGAACAAGAACAAGTAAAACAGCAAGAAAGATTAAAGAAGAAGGAAGAAAAAGAGAAAAAAGAAAAACAAAAAATATTAGAAAAAACTAATAGAGATGAAAACGTGTAAAATATTGTCTAACTAAATATATTTATTCATAATATATAATTATTTATGATATAATATTTCAGAGGAATGGAGTTGAAAAAATGCTATTATTAACTAAAGCAATTGTTGCTATAATGTTGGGATTTTTATCATCAGCAGTATTAGGACTAATTTTAGTTCCATTATTAAAAAGATTAAATATTGGTCAAAAAATAAGTGTATTTGTTAGATCTGCACATCGTAAAAAAGAAGGAACTCCAACTATGGGGGGATTAATATTTATTATTCCTACTGTAGGTGCGACTTTGTTTTTACTTTTAACTCATAAAATAGCTTATACGTCTAACTTAGGAATAGTTTTATTAGTATTTATAGGTTATGCATGTATTGGATTCTTAGATGATTTTTTATCTATTAGAAGAGGTAAAAATGAGGGATTAACTGATTATCAAAAGTTATTAATGCAAGTATTAATTGCAATAGGATTTTTCTATATCTATATGAAAAATGGTGGTCAAACATCATGGGTTGTTGGAACTCTACATTTAGATTTAGAAATGAGTTGGCTATATGGATTATTTATATTATTTGTATTAGTTGGAGCATCTAATGCAGTTAATATAACAGATGGATTAGATGGATTAGCTGGAGGATTATCTGCTATTGCATTTATTGCTTTTAGTTTAATATCTTTAATGGTTGGATTTGAAGATATTGGAGTATTTGGTTTAATATTAGTTGGTAGTATTGTAGGATTCTTAATATATAATACACATCCGGCTAAGATATTTATGGGAGATACAGGATCCTTAGCACTAGGTGGTGTTATGGGAGCAATCGCAATTTTAACTCATAGAGAATTAACTTTATTAGTTGTTGCAGGTATCTTTGTTATTGAAACATTAAGTGTTATTATTCAAGTAATTTGGTTATATGTATTTAAGAAAAAATTATTCTTAATGACACCACTACATCATCATTTTGAAAAACTAGGATGGAGTGAAACTGATATAGTTAAATTATTCTGGGTAGGAGGATTAATCCTTGCTATGGCAGGAATAATATTTGGTGTTTGGTTATAAAGACTTTAAAGTCTTTTTTTTTATGTTCCTAAATATAATTAATTAGGTGATTACATGAAAAAGTGTGATAAATTATTATTTTTATCAGTAATACTAATATCTATATTTGGACTTATTATGATATATTCAGCTTCTAGTATATGGGCTAATTATAAATTTCATGATAGTTTTCATTATTTAAAATATCAATTTATTTTTTTAATACTTGGAATTATTATAATGAAATTTATTTCTAAAATAGATTATAAATTTTATTATAAAAACTCTAATAAGATATTACTCATATGTTTTATACTTTTAATATTAGTATTAATACCAGGTATAGGAAGTATTAGAAATGGTAGTAGAAGTTGGTTTGGTATAGGCCCATTAGGAGTGCAACCTAGTGAAGCAGCTAAACTAGGTATGATTATATTTACTAGTAAATATTTAACTAATAGTAATAAATTTCTTAAAAGTTATAAAAAAGGTGTATTTCCAATATTAGGTATATTATTAATATTATTTGGATTAATTATGTTACAACCTGATTTAGGTACAGGAGTTATCTTAGTATTATCAATTATACTTTTATTATTTATTGCTGGTGTAAATATGAAATTCTTTTTTGGTATTGGAATAATAGGACTTATTGGAATAATACTTCTAATTATAATTGCTCCTTATAGAATGGATAGAATAACTTCATTTATAGATCCTTGGAATGATCCTTTAGGTACTGGTTTTCAAATAATACAAAGTTTATATGCAATTGGTCCAGGAGGACTTTTAGGTAATGGGTTTGGTAATTCTATCCAAAAACAATTTTATTTACCAGAACCACAAACAGATTTTATATTTTCAATCATTTCTGAAGAGTTTGGAGTAGTAGGTTGTTTTATAATAGTGGGATTATTTTCTCTTATACTTTATAGAGGTATAAAAATAGCTCTTAATACTAAAGATAGTTTTTCTAAATATTTAGCTTTTGGACTTATTTTTCAAATAATATTTCAAACTCTTATGAATTTAATGGTAGTAATAGGTTTAATTCCTGTAACAGGAGTAACTTTACCATTTATTTCTTATGGAGGAAGTTCTCTACTTATTAGTATGGTATCTATGGGAATACTTTTAAATATTAGTAGAAATAATATATAATTTTTATAAATAATATGATAAAATAATATTACTAAAGAGGTGGTATTATGAAAAGAGTAGATAAAACTAATTACTACTTAGATATCGCAGAAGCAGTATTAGAAAGAGGTACATGTTTAAGAAGAAATTTTGGGGCTATTATAGTTAAGAATGATGAGATTATTTCTACTGGATATGTAGGAGCTCCTAGAGGTAGAAAGAATTGTTGTGACTTAAAGTATTGTACTAGAGAAAAACTTAATGTTCCTCGTGGAGAAAGATATGAATTATGTAGAAGTGTACATGCAGAACAAAATGCTATTATAAGTGCAGATAGAAAGAGTATGATAGGTTCTACATTATATTTAGTAGGTAAAAATTATAAAGACGATAAATATGTAGAAAAAGCTAGACCATGTGCTTTATGTAAAAGAATGATTATTAATGCAGGAATTAAAGAAGTTATAGTTAGAGATACTAAAACTAAATATACTAAAATAGAAGTAGAAGATTTTATTAAGAATGATGAAAGCCTAGATAAAGTATTAGGTTATTAATACTTTACACTAAATTGTTTCTAAATTCTTGACTAATATAGGATAAACATATTATCATTATTAAGAGGTGTATTATGTATAAAAATTATAAAAAAGAAATTATTAAAAACGTTATTATATTTATACTAATTATTTTATTAGCAATTTTTGCTACTTATAAAATATATTATAAATTTCAAAACGAAAGAAAAGTTGATTATAATTCTGAATCATTAGAAGTTATTTTTCATGAAGATAAAGGAGATAAAGTAACTTTATATAAAATAACTCCAGTGACAGATGGGGTTGGGTTATCATCAGAATCATATGAGTTTACTGTCAAAAACAATTTGACAAAACCAGTAAATTATGCAATTAAATTGGTTGATGATAAAAAAACTATAGAACAAGATAAATGTAAAGATAGATTGATTCCTAAAGATATTATTAAAGTATCTTTAAAAGATGGAAAAAATAATAAAATATATAATTTAAATGAATTAGAGAATAATACTTTAAAAATAACTAAGATAAATGCTTTAGAAGAAAAGAAATATATAATAAGAGTATGGACTAAAGAAGATTCTAAATCTGAAAGAGATGTTCATTATCATGGAAAAATTCAAATAGTAGAAGATAATAGTGATATTGCTAAAGCTAAATAGGAGGTTATTATGGATATAGATTTAACTCTATTACATAGTAAAACAGAAGAAGAAATATCTATTACAGGAATTTATAATATACCAGATGAGTACATAGATAAAGACTTAGTTGTATCTGCTAATAATATTAATGTAGATGGTTATGTTTATTTAGATGAAGAAGATAATGATAAGATTAAATGTAGTATAAAAGGTAATATAGAGATAGAAGATTCTGTATCTTTAGATAAATTAGATTATCCTATTTCTATAGAATATGATGATATAATAGAAGAAAATTGCAAAAAAAGTGAAAATATACTTGATATATTCGCATTTTTGTGGGAAAATATTGTACTAGAGGTTCCCTTACACCTTACTGAAGTAGAAGATTTCAGTAAATATCAAGGGGATGGATGGAAATTAGTTGATGAAGATGAACTAAAAAATAATAATAATCCATTTAGTGATATATTAAAGGATTTTAAAGAGGAGTGATAATATATGATGAACTTAGATATTCAAATGTTCGCTGTTCCTGCTCGTAAAGTTTCAAAGACAAGAAAAAGAATGAGAAGAGCACATAACGCTAAGGATATTCCAGGAATGACTAAATGTCCAAGTTGTGGTGAAATGATTAAACCACATAGAGTGTGTCCTAAGTGTGGAGCATACAAAGGTAAGAATGTAGTAGAAACTAAAGAAGCTGAATAAGCTTTTTTTATTTTTACTTTAACTTTTTATAAAATTAGTGTAATATAAATATTAGATGATTAAGAAGGTGATTAGATGAAAAACGTTACTATACTACCTGCAGATACTTATACTGTTATAAATAAAACAGTATTAAGTGATAATGATAAAAAACTTATTTCTATGTTATATCAACCTATAATTGGATATGCTGCAGTATCACTTTATTTTACATTAATAGATGATTTAGATAAATTAGAAATAATGAGTAGTGATCTAACACATCATCATTTAATGTCTACAATGCAATTAAGATTAGAAGATATAGTAATAGCTAGAGAAAAATTAGAAGCTTGTGGTCTTATGAAAAGCTATGTAAAAAGTGATAATATAAATCATTATGTATATCTAATATACTCACCATTATCTGCAAACGAATTCTTTAATCATCCAATATTAAATATAGTATTATATAATAATCTAGGTAAAAAAGAATATGACAAGATAGTAAATTATTATAAAGTACCTAGAGTTAATCTAAAAGATTATAAAGATATTACATCTAGTTTTGATGATGTATTTAAATCAGTACAAGGTAATATTCTAGAAATGAATAATGATATTACTAAAAGAGATTCTAATAATATTAATATTAATAAAGGAATAGACTTTAATATGTTAATATCAAGTATACCTAAATCTATGATTAGTGATAAATGTTTTAATAAAGATACTAAAGAATTAATAAATAATTTAAGCTTTGTATATGGATTAGATACTTTAACTATGCAAGGATTAGTTAGAGATTCTATTAATGAAAAAGGTCTTATAGATAAAGTGGCTTTAAGAAAATCATGTCGTAATTACTATCAATTCCAAACTTCTGGTAACTTACCTACATTAATATATAATAAACAACCAGATTATCTAAAGAAACCAGAAGGAGATAGTTCTAAATGGGCAAAGATGGTTTATACATTTGAAAATTTAACTCCATATGAGTTCTTAAAAGCTAAATATAAGGGAGCTGAACCTACTACTAGAGATAAAAGATTAATAGAAAACTTACTTATAGATCAAAAACTAAATCCTGGAGTAATTAATGTATTAATCGCATATGTTTTAAAAATAAATGATGAAAAGCTAAATAAAAGTTATGTAGAGACTATTGCAGGTCAATGGAAGAGATTAAATATAGAGACAGTAGAAGATGCAATGAGAATAACAGAAAAAGAACATAAAAAGAATAAAAAACTAGTAGGTAAAAAGGCTAAGAAAACAAAAAACACTGTTAAAAGTGATACACCTGCTTGGTTTGATAAAGAATTAGAAAAAAGTGATCTAACAGAAGAAGAAAGTGCAGAAATGGAAAAGGTTTTAGAAGAACTTGTTTAATATTTTAATATGTGCTAAAATAGGTTTGTTGCGTGTAAAATTTATGTCTAGTAAAAAAATATATATCACGCAGTTTATTGAAGCATATTGATATATATGTTATTATTAAATAGTAAACTATTAACATAAAATAAAGCAAGGGATGTTAAATGAAAAATTATTTTATAGATAAAGAATTTGAAAGTATTATAGAACCTATAATGAAAAATAAAGAGTTTCAAAAATTAGATACTGTAACACACCATGGTATATCTAGATTACATCATTCTTTAAGAGTGGCTTATTTTTCTTATAAGGTTTCTAAAAAATTACATTTAGAATATAAAGAGACAACAGAAGCTGCATTACTTCATGATTTTTTCGTTGATGAAGTAGATGATGAGAATGTTTTATTAAAATTAAGACGTCATCCAGAACATGCAGTAGAGAATGCTACTAAGCATTTTAATCTAACAGATAGACAAAAAGATATTATTAGAACACATATGTTTCCAATTACATTTACTCCACCTAAATACATAGAAAGTTGGATTGTAGATATAGTAGATGATTGTTCTGCAGTATATGAAAGATATCATAGTTTAAGAAAAGAAATGCGTGCAGCGACTACTTTTATGTTCATCGTATTAATAAACATAATTAGAATGAGATAAGTAGTTATCTCTTTTTTTCTTAAAATTAAAATAAAAAGGGTGATAGTATGAAAAAAACTTATATTTTTGGACATAGAAAACCAGATACTGATGCAGTTATGTCCGCAATAGCATTATCATATTTAAAAAATAAACTAGGAGAGAATACAGAACCTAGGGTTCTTGGGTCTGTTAATAAAGAAACTAAATATGTCCTAAATTATTTTAATTTAAAAGAACCTAGATATTTAAATGATGTTAAATTACAATTAAAAGATGTTAATTATCATAAAAACTTCTATATAGAAGAAACAAGTTCTATATATGATGGATATCAAGCTATGTTAAAAGAAGGATTAACTGGTATTCCTATAGTAGATAATGATAAGAACTTTATAGGTTTAATTACTATTAAAGATTTATCTCATATGATTATTAATGGGGATTTTGAAGATTTAAATACATCATATGATAATATAGCAAAAGTATTAAAAGGAAAAAAACTATTAAAATTTAATGAAGAAATAGCAGGTAAAATTATAGCAGCTACTTATAAAAGTGTTACTTTTATAGAAAGTGTAAACCTAGATAATAGTAATATATTAATAGTAGGAGATAGAGATAATATTATAGAATACGCAATTAATTCTAAAGTTAAATTAATTGTTTTATCTAATAGTGCTCATATAAAAGAAAAACATCTAAAGATGGCAAAAGAAAATAAAGTAAATATTATTAAGACTACATATGATTCATATCATATAGCTAAACTAATATCTTTTACTAATTATATTAAAACTATGATTAGAAGTTATAATCCAACTAGATTTGAAGAAACAGAATTTGTAGATAATATATTAGAAATAAATAATAAATTAAAACATACTAACTATCCAGTAGTTAATAAAAAGAATAAATGTTTAGGACTACTTAGATTAACAGATTTAAATGATAAGAAACCTAAAGATGTAATATTAGTTGATCATAATGAAAGAATACAAAGTATAGATGGATTAGAAGAAGCTAATATATTAGAAATAATAGATCACCATAATTTAGGTAATTTAACTACTAATAGTCCAATTAATTTTAGAAATATGTCTGTTGGATCAACTTGTACAATAGTATATAGTTTATTTAAAGAAAGAAATGTAAATATACCTATTTATATAGCTGGAGCTTTAATATCTGGTATTTTATCAGATACTCTAGTATTAAAGAGTCCAACTACTACTAAATTAGATATAGAAGCAGCAAAAGATTTAGCTAATATTGCTAAAATAGATTATAAAAAATATGGATTAGATATGTTAAAGTCAGGTACATCTTTAGAAAATATGAGTAAAGAAGATGTTGTTTATAATGACTATAAAGTATACACTGTTAATGAGAAACATTTTTCTATAGGTTGGTTTTATACTATGAACTTTGATGAAATGAAAAAAGATTTAGATAAGTATATCGAAGTATTAGATAAAACTAGTGAAGCAAATGATTATAGTTTAGTAGCTTTATATGTTACTGATATAATAAAAAATGGTAGTTATGTAATATTTAATACTAAAGGTAAAGATATTATGAATATGATATATAATAAAAGTGATTTTAAAGAAGCTACATTTATACCAAATTGTGTATCTCGTAAGAAAAGTGTAGTACCATTAATTATGGAAGTATTTGAAAACTAGGTGATAATATGAAAGATAAGTTAATTTTAGTAATTAAAGGATTCTTCTTTGGTATTGCTAATATAATACCTGGAGTAAGCGGTGGAACTATTGCTATTACTATGGGTGTTTATGAAGAAATGATTGAGATAATTAGTCATTTTTTTAAAGATTTAAAGAAGAGTTTAAGTTTTGTAATACCATTTGGTATAGGAGCAATACTTTCTATACTATTAATGAGTAAAGTAATAAGTTTTTGTCTAGATAAATATCCATTCCCAACTAAATTATTCTTTATTGGATTAATATTAGGAGGAATACCACTTATTGCTAAGAAAGTAAAGAATAGTAAGATTAAACCTTTAAATATAATACTATTCTTAATAACATTTTCTATTATAATAGGAATGGCTTTTATGAAAGAAGGTAATTATGCAGTATCTTTATCTAATATGAATATAGGTATGTATATAGTATTATTCTTAGTAGGTATGGTAGCAGCAGCTACTATGGTTATTCCAGGAGTAAGTGGATCATTTGTATTAATGTTATTAGGTTTCTATGAACCAATTATTAAAACTATAAGTAATATAACTAAACTTAGTTTATTAGGAACTAATATCTCAATATTATTACCATTTGGATTAGGAATACTTATAGGTATAGTATTAGTTGCTAAAATATTAGAATTCTTATTTAATAAATATGAAGTACCTACATACTATGCGATATTAGGATTTATAATAGCTAGTATCTTTACACTAAGTTTTAGTTTATTTGGAGTAAGTATTTCTCTAATGCAAGTATTAATAGGAATATTATTATTTGTACTTGCTACTATAATTGGTTATAAGTTAGGAGATGAATAATATGACATTAATTACTTATATATTTTTAGGATTACTACAAGGTATTACAGAACCTATACCAGTATCTAGTAGTGGACATTTATTAATATTACAAACTATATTTAAAAATCTAAAAGATATGCATATAGATTTTGAAACTTTAGCAGTTATTACAAACTTTGGTAGTTTAGTTGCGATAGTAATATTATTTAGAAAAGAAATAATTAAATTAATAAAAGATTTCTTTTCATATATATTTAATAAAGATAGTAGAAAAGAAACTAAAAAGAATTATTTATATTCTTGGAAATTAGTAGTTGCGACTATTCCTGCAGGAGTATTAGGTATTATTGCTACTAAGATAGATTTATTAGATAAATTAGAAGAAAATGTTAAGTTTGTTGGAATTACTCTAATAATAACTGCAATATTCTTATTCTTAATAAGAAACTTTAAAGGTAAAAAATCTAAAGATAAAATAACTTTTAAAGATGCATTTATTATAGGACTATATCAAATGGTTAGTATAATACCTGGTATTAGTAGAAGTGGAGCTACTATAGTAGGTGGTATGTTTCAAAAATTAAAAAGAGAAGAAGCTTTTAATTTCTCATTTCTTATGTATATACCAATATCTATAGCGACTACAATACTAGGAGTTAAAGATTTATTAGAAATATCTATTAGTAGTACTACTTGGATATTATATATAATTGCTGCTATAGTAGCAGGTATATTTACATATATATTTACTAAGTGGTTTGCTAAGATTGTTAAAGAGGGTAAATTAATATATTTTTCAATATATTGTTTAGTAGTAGGAGTACTAGTAATAATATTCTTATAATGTAAATAAATGTATAAAACAACTGTATTTAACAGTTGTTTTATTTACATATAATTTAATTTATATTAAGATTATTATAGGAGAGAAGGTTTTTATATGGAGATAAAAAGGGATATAAAAAAGAATATATTTAGAGGATATGATATAAGAGGAATATATCCAACAGAATTAGATGAAGATACTGTATATACTATTGGACTTGGTTTTGGTAGTTATATTAAAGAATTAGGCAAAACTAAATGTATAGTAGGTCATGATAATAGATTAAGTAGTCCTTCTTTATATAAAGCCTTAATACAAGGTATAACTGAAACAGGTATAGATGTAATGGCCTTAGGTTTATGTACAACTCCTATGTATTATTATGCATGTATTAAATTAAAAATATATAGTGGGGTAATGGTAACTGCGTCACATAATCCTAAAGATGATAATGGATTAAAATTTGCATTTGATGAAAAAGGTAATTGTAAAGGACAAGAAATACAAGATTTCTTAGAATATATATTAAGAGGAAACTTTTCTAAAGGAGCAGGTAGTGTAGTAGAATATATAATTGCCAATGATTATATAAAATTATTTAAAGAAAGTCTAAATTTTGGTAATAGAAAAGTAAAAGTAGTAATAGATCCAGGTAATGGTACTACTTCTATAATTGCAAAAGAATTATATAATTCATTCCCAATGGAATTAATAGAAATAAATGGAGAAAGTGATGGTAGTTTTCCTAATCACCATCCAGATCCATGTGTAGAAGATAACTTAACACAACTTAAACAAAAAGTTTTAGAAACTAATGCAGATCTTGGATTAGGTTTTGATGGTGATGGAGATAGAATGGGATTAATTACTAATAGTGGTAAGTTTATTCCTACTGATAGATATATGGCTTTATTTATTAGAGATATGATAAATAAAGTAAATAAAAAAGAATTCTTATATGATGTAAAATGTTCTAAAGCACTAAAAGATGAAATAGAAAAACTAGGTGGTAAAGGCATATGTTATAGAAGTGGTAATTCATATACAAAAGCTGCTACTAGAGATTTAGATTTACCATTTGGTGGAGAATTATCTGGACATGTATATTTTAGAGATAAATTTCCTGGTTTTGATTCAGGGCTTTATGCAGGTCTTAGAGTAGTAGAAATATTATCAAATACTGATAAAAGCCTAGATCAGTTATTAGAAGGTATTAATGAATATTATTCTACTCCAGAAATAAAAGTACCATCGCCAGATGAAATAAAATTTGAAGTAGTAAATAAAGTAATAGAATATATAAAGACTAAAGGATATAATTATTTAGATATAGATGGTGCAAGAGTAGAATTTGATGATAGTTGGGCTCTTATAAGAGCATCTAATACTGGACCTAATCTAACATTAAGATTTGAAGCTACTACTAAAGAAAGATTAGAGGAAATACAAAAAGAATTTACTGACAAAGTAGAAGAATTTAATAAATAATAAAATTGATTAATTATATTAAATATGATTAAATAGAACAAAGGAGAGAAAACTATGAGTAAAAAAGTAGTAGGTGGAATCTGTGGTATTATCGCATTAGTATCAGTTGCTGTTATGGTAGTATGGGGAACATTATCTTCATATAATAATACTTGGTTAGCTGTATTCATAGGTGGAATACTATGTGGAATAGTTACTATTATAGGTAATATGACAAGACCAGATGATAAGAAAAAGAAATAGAACTAAAAGTTCTATTTTTCTTTTATAATATAATAAATTATGTTATTATATACATGAATGGAGGGATTGTAATGAGTGGACATTCTAAATGGGCAAATATACATAGAAAAAAAGGATTAATAGATGCAGCTAGGGGTAAAGTATTTCAAAAACTAGCTAAAGAAATATATGTAGCAGCTAAATCAGGAGCTCCTGATCCTGATCAAAATGCATCACTTAGATTAGCTGTAGATAAAGCTAAAGCTCAAAATATGCCTAAAGATAAGATTCAAAAGGCTATTGATAAAGCTAAAGGTGGTACTGATGGAGAAAACTATGAAAGTATAAGATATGAAGGTTATGGACCTAATGGAGTTGCTTTTATGGTAGATTGTCTAACTGATAATAGAAATAGAACAGCTTCTTTTGTACGTAGTGCATTTACTAAATCAGGTGGTAATTTAGGTACTGATGGATCTGTTAGTTATATGTTTAATAAAAAAGGGTCTATTGTAATACCAGCTGATTATGATGAAGATACTATGATGATGGCATCTTTAGATGCAGGAGCAGAAGATTTTGAAAAAATAGGTGATAATTATATAATCACAACAGATACAACTAGTTTTACTAAAGTAAAAGAAGCTTTAGAAACTGAAGGTGTAAAAGAATTTTTAGAATGTGAACTTACATATATTCCTAATATGGAAGTAGAACTAAATGAAGAACAAATAGAAAAGGTAAATAAACTAGTAGAAAATCTAGAAGATTTAGATGATGTACAAGATGTATATTATAATTTAAAGGAAGATTAAATCTTCTTTTTTTTGTTCGATTGATAAACTATTAAAATTATTATATAATTAGTATGGAGATGATTAATATGTTCGATTATATTATAGGAAAAGTAACTGATATTAAAAATAATTCTATTGTTTTAGAAAATAATGAGATAGGATATTTAATATATGTATCTAATCCATATTCATATGAGTTTGATATAAAGAC
>JAFWNS010000018.1 GCA_017510225.1 Bacilli bacterium | reverse complement strand
TTAAACAGTATTTACTACTGTTTTTAATTTTCTTATAACTTTCTTTTCTATTCTAGAAATATATGATTGAGATATACCTAATTTCTCTGCCACTTCTTTTTGAGTTAATTCTTTATTTCCCATAAGACCATATCTTAATACTATAATATCTCTATCTCTAGACTTTAATTTATTAATTTCACTAAGTAATAATACTTTATCAGACTCTAATTCAATAGGTTTTGTAACTACATCAGGATCAGTACCTAAAACATCTTCTAAATGAAGTTCATTACCTTCTCCATCTAAAGATAAAGAAGCATCTATACTAACTTCAGATTTAATTTTTTTATTTTTTCTTAAATACATTAAAATCTCATTATCTATACACCTAGATGCGTAAGTAGCAAGTTTTATATTCTTACTACTATTAAAAGTATTAATACCTTTTATTAATCCAATAGTACCAATACTAACTAAATCTTCTAAATCAACACCAGTATTTTCATACTTTTTAGCTAAAAATACAACTAATCTTAAATTATGTTCTATAAGAATATCTTTAGCTCTTAAATCACCATTTTCTTTTAAATTAACATAATAATCTTCCCTTTCTTTAGATAAAGGTTCGGGTAATATATCAGTTTGTCCTACATAAAATATACTTCTAGTTTTAAATAATAGTTTTTTAATTAATCTTAATATCATAAATCCTCCCTTAACTTATTAGGTAATAAACAGTCTATATCTTCTAGATCAAAATTATTATTACTTATACCTATTAAACAATTATTAAATATTTTATTATTTATAATTATTCTATCTGCTTTAAAACATTTAATAATACCACTAGTATTTAAAGCTTTATAGGGTACATAAATATATTTATTTATATTACTAATTATATTATTATTAACTAATATTATATTCTTCTTAGTATAAGGATCTTTTAAATCATTACCAGTATCTAACATAGATTTTAATTTATATACTTTATTATTTATAATTATCTCTATAGTGTAAATATTAGAATATCTTAATCTATAATTCTTATTTTCTTTTACATATAAATATATAATAATTGGACTAATAATTATAATTAATATAATATTTATAGAAAGTCCATTATTAAAAAATATTAATCCCTTATTATCATAAACATATGCAATATCAAGTAAATAAATACTACCTCCTAATATAATACTAATTAAATAGAAATATAATATATTCTTAAAAAAATTTCTACGACCAAAACTAACTATAATAATAACTATACTAATTAATTATTTTAATATAAATAAAGATATATTATTAAGTGATATAAAAAGTAATAATATAGATAAACTACCAATAAAAGATCCCATAATTATTCTATATAATTTAGTATGTAGTTTTAATATATACTTAGTACCATAAATAATAATAAAATCAAAAAAGAAATTAATAAAAAATACTAAATCAATATAGACCTTCATAATATCACCAAAACAAGTATAAAAAAAAGAAATGATAAATATTGTCATTTCTTAATACTTAATTAAATTTTTTTCTTCTTTATAAATATTCTTATAATGTAGTATAAGAAGAAACACATTATAACTACAAAAGCCCATTTTAATAATATATTAATACTTCCTTTAGTATATTTATCTATAATATTAAATATACTACCAGGAACATATTTACCTATTAAATCACTAACATCTTTTAATCCTATATTATCTCTAATAAAAGTTAAAATTCTAAGTAAAATATCAACTATCGCCATAAAGAATACAAAAGATGTAAATCTCTTATAAAATACTATTACTAAAACCATTAATATTACTAATACAATTAAATCAATATACATAAATACCTCATTTCTACTCTACATATAAGAGTTATTATTTATTTCATATTCTAAAGTAGTACTATCATAATGTCCAGGATATAATACTGTTTCTTTAGGATATTTTTTTATTCTATCTAAACTTTCATTCATTTCATTAATATCTCCACCTGGTAAATCACATCTACCAATAGACTCTTTAAATATAAAATCTCCAACAAACATAATATTATCTTCTTTAAAATAGAATGTAATAGAATCTTTAGAATGACCAGGAGTAAATATAACTTCAAAAGTAAAATCTCCAATATTATATTCTTTTTCTTCTACACTACTCTTTTTAAATATTTTAGTATTTCTTTTAGTTAAAAAATTTCTTAAAGCTCCTATATGATCAAAATGTGAATGAGTTATTAAAACTCCTAATACTTTATCATCACCAATAACGTCTTTAATTTTGTCATAATCATCACCAGGATCTACTACTAGACAAGTATTGTTTTTCTTTAAAACATAACAATTCTCTTCTAATACTCCTGTTACTATAGTTTCTATTTTCATATAATCACCTATTTTTTCTCTTCAAACTCTTTACTAATATAAGCATAATTATAATTATTATCTAATTTAAATGTATATACATATACACCATTTTTTAATCTTGATATATCAACTTCTTCACTTCCATAGTATCTAACTTTTTCTTTTAATACTATAGTATCATTATAAGCATATGCTTCTATTAACTCTTTATCTGCTTTATAGATGGTAGATACACTACCATTACAATCTCCACTTACATATTCTCCACGATCTTTAATATATTGAAATCCACCTAAACAACTATTACTTAATTGTATATTATTATTTTCAATATTAGTTTCTTCACCAAATAACTTTTTAACTTCTCTTTGTAAACTCTCTTCTTTAAAAGCTAAAGGTACAAAAGTAGAACTCTTATTACATTTAATAGATTGCATACTACTATTATCAAACAAATTACAATTAGATTCATATATTTCTTTTCTAGGTATTTGTCTGTATGCTAAATATAATTTCATATTATCATCTAAATCAGTACTTGCAATATCTTCATTAATATTTGTTTGCACTTTTTGATATAAATCTTGTACTATCGTAGAATCTAATTCTAATGTATTTTTATTATCTTTTCCTGTAACTAAAGGACTACATTTATTTCTTAAATCTTTCTGATAATCAGTATAAATATAATAACCCATACCACCAATAATAAGTAATAATAAAAATATAATGAATCCTTTATGAGATTTTTTCTTTTTTACTTTCTTTTGAGGTTGCGCAGGTTGTTTTGAAACTTGTTGTACAGGTTGTGCAACTCTTGATGGCTGTGGAGTTGTTGCTGGCTGCGCTTGTACTGTTGGTTTTACAGTTGATTGCACAGTAGGATTTGGTACCTGATTTACTGTGTTTTGACCATTATTCATCGTACTAACCTCTTTTTCCTTTTAGGCTTCTCATTAGACTTAATATGATCACCAATAATATCACTAACTTCTAGTATAGTAATAAAAGCACTTTTATCCATCCTAGCCGCTATATGTTTAAGTTCAAATATTTCAATACGTGTAAGAACACAATATAAAACTTCTTTATCACCACTAATTAAACCTTTACCCCTAATAGTAGTAACAGTACGTCCTAATCTCTTATATATCTCATCAGCCATATCTGTACCCTTCTCAGTAACAATTAAAGCCGCTTTTACTTGTTCTAATCCTTCAGATACATAATCAATTACTTTAAAAGTAATAAAGTATGTAAGTAATGAATACATTGCTCTATCAAATCCAAATATAAATCCAGCAACTGTATATATAATTAAGTTAAAGCATAATACAATTTGTCCTACCGAAAAAGATGTTTTTCTACTAATAACTAAAGAAACAGATTCAGTACCATCAATACATCCACCAAAGTGAATAATAAGACCAACACCTATTCCTAGAATAACTCCTCCATATACAGTAGCTAGTAATATTTGCTTAGTCATTGGTTCAAAATATTGAAATAAATATAATGCAGCAGCAAACACTAACATACTATATATAGTTCTAAATAGAAAGTTTCTACCTAAACTCTTATAACCAACAAAAATAAATGGAATATTAAGTACAATAACAAATATACTTAAAGGTAATTTAGTAAGTTTTGAAATAATAATTGAAATACCTGTAATTCCACCATCCAATATAGTATTAGGTATAAGAACTACTTCTAAAGCAAATGCCGCTATAACAGCACCAAAAGTAAGAAGTAAGATAGACCCAATCTTCTTTATAGTTGGATTTTTAATATTAATCATACATACCCCTCCTACTATACACTAATTATACATCATTTTTTATAATCTAACAATTAATATTAATAAAAAATAATACTGCTTTACAAGTATTATTTCTTATTATCATATTCCTCTAAAAAACTATGTTTTTCTTTATTCTTAGTATAACCTAAAATACAATCTAAATTCACATTATCTAAACTCTTAAAAATATTATAATCAATATTATCATTATTCTTCTTTAATTTTTTAATTAAATTCTTAATTTCTAATCTCTTACTATTATCTTTTTCAAATTCACTATCTTCAGTAAACTTACAAGCACAATTAATAAACTTTAATTTATTAAATTTAGACCAAGATATAATAGATTCTTCTTTTATTAAATATAATGGTCTAATTAATTCTAATCCTTTAAAATTATCACTATGTAATTTAGGCATCATAGTTTTGACTTCTGATCCATAAAACATAGATAACAACGTAGTTTCTATAACATCATCAAAATGATGACCTAAAGCTATTTTATTACAACCTAATTCTTTAGCTTTACTATATAAAAAACCTCTTCTCATACGAGCACATAAATAACAAGGACTTCTATCTACTTTATCTACTACATCAAATATATCACTATCAAATATAGTAATATTAAGATTAAGTATTTCAGCATTTTTCTTTATTAAATCTAAGTTTTCTTGTTTATAACCAGGATTCATAACTACATATTCAGCATCAAATTTAAATTTACCATGTCTAATTAACTCTTCTATACATTTAGCTAGTAAGAATGAATCTTTTCCTCCACTAATACAAACCATTACTTTATCATCTTTAGAAATCAATTCATAATCACTAACAGCTTTAACAAACTTAGACCATATATCTTTACGATATTTTTTTATTATACTACGCTCTATTTCTTTATGTCTTTCCATAATATACTCCTAATTAGATCTTTTTACATCAATACTATATTTACTATTACCCCTATACTCTTTTTTAGAATCAAAATCATCTTCACTATCATAAGTAAATACAGTTAATTTTATTGGAGATTTAACTTTATCAATATCTCTACCTGGAGTTAATTTAATAGATGAAAACAAAGTATTATCGTTATAGTCCTTACCTTCAACATGAGAATAGAAAGAATCATTTCTATGAATATAATCATCATATAAATATATTTCTAAATACTCAGCATGTAACATTGCTTCATCTGGTTTCATAAAATTATATGAATAACTAGTACCATCATTAAGACTATATTTTAAATTAAATCCAATCTTATTATTCTTACTTAAAGAGCTCCATTTATTATAAAATTCTTCTCCAAACTTTTTAGATAAAGATACTTCTTTATCATTAGAAGGAAAAATACTAAATACTCCAATATCTGTACCTCTAACAAATTTATTACTATATTCAGTTAATAAAGTTAATTTATTATTATTAAAATCATATATACCTATAGACATATTATTACTATCTTTATATTCTTCTTTTACAATTGGTTTCTTTTTAGTAATATGTTTTTTAGTTTTAGTATTACAACCAACTAAAAAAACACTAGTAAATAGTATACATATTACTAGATATAGTATTTTTTTATTAAACACAAGTATAACCACCATCTATAGGTAAAATAACACCTGTAACATAACTAGCTTCATCACTAGCTAAGAAAAGTGCTCCTGCATTAAGTTCTCCTTCATGACCATATCTACCAAGTGGTACAGTTGCTTGCATATACTGTGTAAATTCATCTGTAATTAATGTATCATGAGTTAATTCTGTATCAAAATATCCAGGACAAATAGCATTTACAGTAATTCCATCTTTAGCAAGTTCTGATGCTGCTGCTCTTGTAAAATTAACTACTCCTCCTTTAGAAGTATGATAAGCAATAGTTCCCATTGCCATATTACCAACTAATCCATACATAGAAGCAATATTAATAATTCTTCCATATTTATTTTTCTTCATTATATTACCAAAAGCTCTAGTTACATAGAATACTGAATCCATATCAGTCTTAATAGTAAAATCCCATTCTTCATCAGTCATATCTAAAACACCAGCATTTTTAGCAGAACCAGCACAGTTAACTAAAATATCAACTTTACCAAATTCTTTCTCAGCTTTTTTTGCTGCTTCATCTACATTTTTAGGATCTGTAACATCACACTTAATAGGTAAAACTTTTACTCCTTTTTTTTCTAATTCCTTTTTTAAATCTTCTAATCTTTCAAGTCTTCTAGCAAGTAATACTAAGTCTGCTCCTTGTTCTGCAAAAGCATGTGACATTTGTTTACCAAGACCAGAACTTGCTCCAGTAACAACCGCTACTCTTCCTTTTAAACTAAACATAAAAACCTCCAATCATTATATATTTATCATAACAAAAAAACTAGATAAAATCTAGTTAATATTTAAATGGTAGCCTGTACGGGATTTGAACCCGTGAATGCCGCCTTGAGAGGGCGGTGTGTTGAACCCCTTCACCAACAGGCCATATAAATTACATTTATATAGTATCATAAAAACATAACATAAACAATAAAAAAAGAGTATTACTACTCTTTTTTATTATCCATTATTTTTTTGTGAATATTTTACTACTCCAACTGATGTTCCTACTACGAAAGCTCCGAATAGTGTTAATAATAAATTAGTAAGTGGAGAATTATCTGTATCAGGAACTTCTACTACTTGTTCCTCACATTGATCTTTATATTCTTGTTCTGTTACTTCGTCTCCATTTTTACCATAGAATTTACCATCAGACATTTCACAGAAATGCATACATTGATCTTTATATTCTTCTTCTGTTACCTCATCTCCAGCAATACCGAAGTATTTATCACCAATTTTTTCACATTTATGTTCTTTACATTCTAAGTTATATGTTTCTTCATCTACTTCAGTACCATCTTTACCATAGTATTTATTATCAATAATTTCACATTTATGTTCAAAACATTCAGCATTATAAGTTGCTTCATCTACTTCAGTACCATCTGGACCAAAATATTTATCTCCTACTTTTTGACATACATGCTTATTACATTCTAAATCATATGTTTCTTGATCTACTTCAGTTCCATCTGGACCAAAATAATGATTATCAATAATTTCACATTTATGTTCATTACATTCTAAATTATATGTAGTTTGATCAACTACTCTACCATCTTTACCATAGTATTTACCATTAGCATATTGACATTTTCTAACTACTGGTGTAGCAGAAACTGTAGTTTTAGCAGTTGCTGATTTATTAGCACTTCCTAATACAACTAAGCTTTGATATTTACTATTATTAGGTGAGTATTTTTCAACTGTTTGTACTTTCTTACTAGCAGTTACCTTAACAGTAAATGATTTAGTACTAGTAACTTTATTAGCTGGTACTCTTACATATACCTTACTACCATTCTTAACAGTAGTAACTTTTTGACCACTACCATTTATTACAATAGCTGGTGAAGTAACACTAATACTTGCACTTGATACATTTCCTAATTTTACAGTAATAACTTTTGACTTAAAGTATTTACCATTATCTACTTCAGTCATTGTACCACTACTCTTTGCAACTTTAACTGTTGGATTCTTATCAGTATTGTTCTTATTCTTTTTAGCAGTTGCTACTAAAGAATTAGCATTTTTAACTACTGATGCTTTTGAATTGTTTTTATAAGTATTTACCATATATCCATTATAATATTTCCATACAGCAATACGAGTAACAACAATAGACTTATTTGATGACTTAGCTTGTCTTAATAAGTATAATAATCCTCCATCATTAATATTTCCTTTATAATGTAATTTTGTACCATTAGGTGGAGTCTTCTTATAAGGCGAAATACAATATGCCCATCCCTTATTAGTAGAGAACCCAGTCTCAGTACGTCCTGCTACTCCTGACTTAATATAAGTCACTTTCTTTAATACCATAGTTGATTGTGCATTAACATTTGTAACACAGAATCCAGATGCTACAAATAATGCGATTAAGATAACAATATTTCTTAATTTTTTCATCATTCGACATTCCCCCTTCGAATGTCAATTATTATAACACAATTAGTCAATTTTGTAAAGATATAAACAAAAAAAAGAGTATTACTACTCTTCTTTATTATCCATTATTTTTTTGATAATATTTTAATACTCCAATAGATGTTCCTACTACAGCTGTACCGAAAATAGTTAATAAAATATTTGTAAGTGGTGAACTTCCTGTATCAGGAACTGAAACTACTTGAGCTTCACACTCATCTTTATATTCTTCTTCACTAACTTCATTTCCATCTTTACCATAGTATTTACCATTATCTATTTCACAAGAATGAGTACATTGATCTTTATATTCAGCCTCTGTTACTTCATCTCCTGTGATTCCGTAATACTTATTACCAATCTTTTGACATTTGTGAACACATTCAGCATTATAAGTTGCTTCATCTACTTCAGTTCCATTTTTACCAAAGTATTTATCTCCAATTTTTTCACAAATATGTTCATTACATTCTAAATCAAATGTTTCTTGATCAACAATGTTTCCATTTTTACCAAAGTATACATCTCCTACTTTTTGACATTGATGTGGATTACATTCAATATCATAAGTAGTAGCATCTACTTCGAAACCATCTTTACCAAAATAATGATTACCTATAATTTCACACTTATGTTCTAAACATTCTAAATTATAAGTTTCTTCATCTACTTCAGTACCGTTTTTACCAAAGTAAGTATCTCCTACTTTTTCACAGACATGTTTTTGACATTCTTTATAGAAAGTTTCATAGTTAACTTGAGTTCCATTTTTACCAAAGTATACATTTCCTACTTTTTCACAGACATGTTTATTACATTCAATATCAAAAGTAGTAGCATTTACTTGGTTACCATTTTTACCAAAGTATACATTTCCAACTTTCTCACAAGTATGTTTTTGACACTGGATTGAATATGTAGTCTTATCTACAACTTTTCCATCCTTACCATAATACTTACCATTAGCATATTCACACTTTCTTACCACTGGTTTAGCAGAAACTGTTTTCTTAGCACTATCAGACTTTTTATCTTTAACTACGATAGCTAAATCTTGATATTTACTATTTTTAGGTGAATATCTTTCAACAGTCTTAATAGTTTTACTAGCACTAACTTTTACTGTAAATGATTTAGATTTATTTACTTTAGTTGCAGGTACTCTTACATATACCTTACTACCATTCTTAACAGTACTAACTTTCTTGTTATTACTATTTACTATAGTAGCTGGTGAAGTAACACTAATACTTGCACTAGATACATTAGATAGTTTAACAGTAATAGCTTTTGATTTGAAGTATTTACCTTTTTCTACTTCACTCATCTTAGTACTACTAATAGATAATTTAACACTAGGGTTTTTATAATTATCTTTATTATGAGATGCAGCACTACTAGCTAAAGATTTAGCTTTCTTTACTGCACTATTACCAGGATGGTTCTTATAAACAGCAGGCATATACTTATTATAATGCTTCCAAATAGCTATTTGACTAGCTAAATAAGCTTTATCACTATGACCACCATTTTCAATTAACCATACTAATCCACTATCTTTAATAGTATTCTTATAGTATAAAGTAGTACCCTGGTTAGCTCCTGTCTTCATAGGAGTTATACACCATGCATAACCCTTACTAGTATAGAACTTAGCTTCCTTTCTGCTTCCAATTCCAGTTTTGATATAAGTCTTTTTAGTTATTTTTAAAGACTTAGCATTTGTATTTACAATACCGAAGCAAAATACTGCAAATACCATTAATAGTGCCATTACACCTTTGAAAATTTTATTCATTCCGCATTCCCCCTCAGAATGTCCTATATTATAACATATTTATAAAAAAAATGCAAGAAAAAACTATAAAATTAGTTCATAACCTTTTTTATAGTTTTATTTACTAAACTTTCTTCATATTGATCAATATTACGTATATACATACTATATATAATATCATCAATCTTATTTAACTCATTATCACCAGTATAAGTATACTTAACAGGACCAAATTCAAAACTAGTTTCTTTCTTATTACTATATCTAAGATGTTTATGATTAAATCTTTCTGGTATATCTAAATGTTTTATGATATTAACCTCTTTTTTATTTACTTCATTATTATTATATAAATCATAAGCTACAGTAATATTATTAGTAACAAAATCTCTAAATAAATTACCTACCATAGCTGTTCCAGTAAAACTAATCATATCTAAATATATAAATAAATTATTCAAATTATTATTCTCAAAAAATTCTTCATTATCAATTTTAAGTATATTTGTAATATTTCTTAATAATTCTTGAGATTCATATAAATTTCTTCCTCTACTATTACCAAAAGATTTTAAAACTCTCCCATCACTTAACACTTCTTCATCTTCTACAGAATATAATTGCTCTATAACTTTATGAGAATTATTTTTATATAAACCATTCTTAGTATAATCTTTTCTACTATTCTTATTTTTATAAGCTTCTTTTAAATAACAAAAATCTAATACTGATAAATCATAATAATAATTTAATAGTTTAATAAAATCTTCTTTTTCAGTATATCCTCTATTTTCAATTTCCGTTTTAAAATCTTCTAATTTGCATCTAAATTCAGTTGTGTGCATATTAATCTATCCCCCAAAGTGCAATATACTATAACATAAGAATATATAGATTACAAGTATATAAATAAAAAAAGACACTAAATGTCTTTTTTAAGCAATATTTAAGATTTCATATAAAACAAGTGGATTTCTATTAATATCATCTTTAACTAAATCTATGTTAACAGAATTAAATCTTTTTTCAAAATCTTCATAATCTATAAAGAATATATCATTATAATATATTAATATATCAGATAATACTTTACTATCTAGAAAAGATAATTTCTTTAATATTCTCGCAACAGTATCAAAATTATAATCTAAATTAGCTACTATTACTTCATCATTTTCTTCTAGCATTTTATCTATAATACTTTGTTTTATACCAATACTAAGTAAATTATCCACTATTTTCCACTCCCTTTACCTTTTTCTTTCTTTAATGCATTTTGAAAATCTTCTATATTATCTACATCTTGATCATTCAATATAGAATTATACGCTAAAGCATATTTAATCATAGCAGGATTAAGATTCTCAACATCATTTAAAAGATGAGCACATACTCTTAATACTTTAGGTCTTGATATTCTAGTACCATTAAACATATAAGTAAATTCATCATATTTATTTTTTCTTTCAATAAGTTTTATCCACTTTTGATTAAATACATTTGAAGGAATACTATCTAATGGCTTAATATCAATATATCCATATCTTTCACTTCTAGATCTCTGTTTTTCTCTATTATGAGTTTCAGAAATACCAATAGCTTCCTGAAGAGTTAAAGGATTATTTGGTAACATATCATAAACAGTTATTTTATCCTTTTGAAGTTTTCCAGTAGAAGTTATCTTAAATAATTCCCCTGGATATTCTTGCTCACTAAATTTTATCTTAAGAATATCTAATTCTCCACTATTACATAAGAAACTATTATTTTCGTTAATATAATCATAACCTAAAGGACTAGCTTCAATATACCTATCAAAATTTTCGATTGCTCTTGAAGAGAATATTCCAACACCTATATCAGTTATATTCAGCATATAAACATTAGTAAGCGTATAATAATTTCTCTTTAATACATCAGGATTAGTTATAAATATTTTTTGATTCTTTTCATATGCATGTTTAACATCTATTCCTATAGAATCTAAAAACTCAATATTATCCTCAAAATAGTTAGATGCTCCATTATCCTCAAAATAGTTAGATGCGCCAGAACCTGATTCATAGTGCTTTCCAGAATTTCCATATTTCTTATGTTTAACATATGAACCAGTACCCGTATTAGGATACAATACTAGTGCACACTTTTTAACAACAGCTTTAAAATCTATTCCATATTTATTACATGATTTTTCTAACCCTAAAACAATTTCACTACTTGATTTACATAAGAAAGCAACAAATATAGAACCACTTCTTTTATAAATATCTTTGTAATCAATTTCTTTGTTTTTAAGTAAAGAAAGCAAATCATCAGCATTTTCTAAATTTACATTCTTTCTTAATCTCAATTTTAATTCATCAGATAATTTATTATAATCCAATCCATAATTAGAAAACAACTTAATAACTTTACCTTCAGGCACCAACTCTTCATTAGATATTTCTAATGAGTCAGATTTATGAATATTAGAAATAGTAATTGATTTTAATACTTCCAATTTATCCTCATTAGACATATCAATAGAATTTAATAATTCTTCTAAATCATCAAATCTTTCAAAATGTTTCTTTTCAGACAAATCTTCAATAACCTTATCAGATAATTCAATTTGTTTTTCTAATTTTGAAATATCTTTCTCTTTAGCTAATCTTTTTTCAATAGTCTTTTTAATCTTATCACAAAGACTCCTTTGTGATTCATCCATGCGGATATTACTTTTATTAATTATAAAGATTACGAAATCCAATTTTCTTATCTCTTCATCTGTAAAATTTTCATTTTCTATATATTTTTTAATCTCATCTTCATCAATTTTTTCATTAATTTCTTTACCATCCAAAACATCACTCAATAAATCAATTAATTTTCTATCAACCTTACTATTTTTTAAATTTTCCAATTGTTTTTTTGCTTCTTCTTTAGAATTCTTTAAACTATCAATAAATTTATTTATCATGTTAAATCACTTCCTTTGCCCTTAGTAATAGAAGTTAATTTATCATACATTTCTATTCCTTCTTCAATTAATTGTAGAGCTCTTTGTTGTTCTTCTGGAGTAGCATTATTAGAGAATATTCTTTCCAATTCTTTATATTTTTCAATATTTTGTTCATATAATTTAATATTTTCTCTAAGAGCCTTACTTCTCTTATTACCATCAGCATACCTATAAGATGGTAAAATAACAACAATAACATGGTGATTATTAAATTTACCACACTCTAATACCTTATAACCAAATGTTGCATATCTTCCTGTTAAATCTTTTATAGAATAACTATTTGGTGTGCCTTTACCGGTATGAATATTCTTAGAAAATCTTATATTTTGTAAATCTACAATATCTTTTTTTGTCAGTTTACTAAATGGAGTTTGAATAGAACTACTAGAAAGTTTTTCCGCATGAGAATTAACCATATTTTGATAATTTTCAACAAAAACTTCCGGATCTAAGAACACAACGTAATTCTCAAAACCTTCTCCATATAAACCATTTTCTTTGTTATCTTTATTCATTTCTTCATTTAATTCATCTAATTCATTATAATCAATAATTAAACTATTTAATTCTTCTATTTTAGAATCTAAATCATATTCAAGATTACGATTCCTAATATTTCCTTCTATATTATCAAATAAAGACATTATTTCTTTTTCTTTTGTAAATTTAACAAACTCAATTGAATCAATATTAGAATGTTTTAGATTTTCTTCAATAGTCTCAGTATCAGAAAGAGTACTATAAGAACTTAATTGATTATAATTACCTCTTTCAAGATGTGATTCCTTTATTTCTGCAGCAGCAGATAAAATATCAGATTCTTCTAATCTATTTTCAGCATATAATATTTTATCTGGAGTTATTATAGGGTTTCTCTTATATGATTCAATAATTCTACTTACACCTAAAACATCTTCATCATCATGAGATTTTAAAATAGCAGTAACAAAAGCAAGTAACAATTCTTTCTCATCCTCATAACACTCAATCATATCAAAATCATTTTCTGCAATAAAACTATTATCCATTTCATTTATATTAGCATCATTAACTAGTTCTTCAATATTATCAAGTATTCTAGCAACTTGCTCAAATAATTCATCCGGCATATATTCGTGATTTTTAAGAAAATTTCTATATCTAATCATAATTTGTTGCTTTTTCTCAAATAAACTATCTTTAAGTTTTGTATCATAAACATTAGAAATCATACTAGCATGAGCACTTTTCATCTCTTCTAAACTTGGATCAATTTCAGTTTCTTTCTCTGCTTCTCTAGCTTTAGCTGCTTCAATTTCTATAGCAGCATTGTTTTTAGCTACTGATAAGAAAAATTTAACAATACTATCATCAGCACCTAAACTAGATAAAACTTCATATAAAGATAAAAGTTCATCTTCTTTTACATATACTTGATCAGAATAGTTTTCAAGAAATGACTGAGCATCTACATAGCTTTCCATCATCTTATCCAATAACTTAATTTCATCACTAATTTTTTTCTTATCTTTTTCATACGCTTTCTCTAATTTAGTAGTAATTTTTTTTAAGTTATCTCTAGCAGTCTTAACTTGAGATTCTTCACTATGTTTTTTATACTGTCCAACTAGTGTTATAACTAGATCATATTCTTGATTCTTCATATTTCCAGGAACTATACTATTCATTAATTCAATATCTATACTATCAGGATCAGAATTAAACTTATCTATCGCCTTCATATTACGAACTATTGAATTAAAAGATATTTCCAATGTACTCTTAGAATCTTTAATATCTTTAATTTTACTTACAATAATATTAATAACCGCTTCCATATCACTATTTTCCTCTACCCTTATTTACTTTTTCTTTTTTTACTTCATCTAGATGAAGTCCTTCATTATAATTAAGATTATCAGACTTATCAACTTTATTAGATTCCTTTATTGTATCAAGAAACTTATTTGTTAAAATATCATAATACATATCAGAAAAGGTAGTTAAAAAACTTATATCTAAATTATAATCAGTTTCAAATGATACTAACGACCTTTTCATTCTGTCTATGTCTTTCATAGTTAAACTTTCTTTATTTAGACGCATTTCAATATTAGATAATATACGTAAAATTTCTTGATCTTTATCACTATAATTATCTTTTAATCGATCTTCTAATGATTTTTCAATATATTTTATATCATATTTTATTTTTTCTTTTTCATTAAGTTTTCTATTAGTAATTTTTTTGTAATATTCATTTTCCATATCTATTAATTCATCATCAGAAAACTTAATAAGTTGTGAATATAACTTATAGTACTTATTAGTCTTTTCTTTTTCAGAGAAATTAACTAATGCTTTTTTAAACTTCTCCTTATCATTTTTCATTAATTCTAATACATCATTATAATCAATTACTTTCATATCATCACATCCTAACAACATTATATCATATATTTATATATTTTAGTTAATATTTTAATGGTGTTCCCGGGGAGATTTGAACTCCCGACCTATCGCTTAGGAGGCGATTGCTCTATCCAGCTGAGCTACGGAAACATAAAAGAAGTCGCTAAACTTCTTGTATAACTGTAATAATCATAGGTTTAGACTCAGTTTCCTTATAAAAGAATTTACCTAATTTTTCTCTAACTTCATTCTTTATTTTAGAGTAATCTACTCTACTAGAATCTTTTTCTATATTATTTTCAATTGCTTCACGAGAAATTTCTTTAGTATCTTCTAATAAATCTTGACTTTCCTTTACGTAAACAAAACCTCTAGTTAATATTTCAGGACCAGCAAGTATTTCTTTAGTTTGTCTATCTAAAGTACAACTAATAATTACAATACCATTTTCAGATAACATTTCTCTATCTTTTAATACTAAATCTCCAATATCTCCTTGATTTTTACCATCTATTAATATTTGATCTACATCTATATGTTCATTATTATTTTGTAATTCTCCATTAACAAATTCTACTACATCACCATTCTCTTTTAAAATAATGTTTTCTTTAGGAACCCCCACTTCTTCAGCTAATTCTGCATTAGCATATTGATTTCTATATTCTCCTTTGACAGGGAAATAATACTTAGGATTCATTAAATTTACCATTAACATTAAATCTTCACGAGAAGCATGGTGCAATAAATGTTTATGACTAGATAGGCTAACAGCATTAGCTCCTAACATAGCAATATCATCCATTATAATAGCCATTCTCTTCTCTATACCAGGATAACTAGGTTCAGTAATAAATATAGTATCAGATTCTTTTAATTTAATATATTTATCATATCCTTTAATAATTCTTTCTAAGTTAGCAAATGGTTTTTCTTTTTCATCAGATATTAATACTACTGTATCTTTTAACTCTAAATCAGTTAAATTACCAATTCTACTCTTATCTATACTTAAATAACCATTATCTATAGAATTATTAATCATTTCTTGTAATCTTTTACCCATTACTACTATTTTTCTATGTGTTTTAGATACTTCATCAAATATTTCTTGTATTCTATAAAAATGAGCTGGGAAAATAGTCGCAATTATTCTATTTTCATTCTTTCTTAATACTTCTCTAATAAAATCAGACACTCTATTATTAGGACTAGTATGTCCTAGTTTATCTGCATAAATAGATTCAGCCATTAAACATAAAACACCTTGTTTACCAACATAAGCAAGTTTACCAATATCAGTCTTATAAGCACCTTTCATAGTTGAATCAAACACAAAGTCTCCTGTATATACAATAGCACCATCTGGAGTATATAAAACATAACATACTGCATCTGGTATAGAATGAGTTACACTAATAGGAAAAATACAATTCTTACCAAATTCTATTTTAGAATGAGGTCTAATTACTTTAAAGTTATAATCTTTAAGTTTTTCACTATCAATATCACTCTTAACAATATCTAAAGTAAGTTTAGTACCATAAACAGCTACATTTGGGATTGCTTCTAATATATCTACAACAGCCCCCATATGACTTTCATGTCCATGTGTTAAAAATATACCCTTTATTCTATCTTTATTCTTTATTAAATAATCAAAATTAGGAATAATATAATCTATACCTAAATTAATATCATTATCATATTTTATTCCTGCATCAAATACATATATATCATTATCTACATCAACAATATACATGTTTTTACCGTCTTCATTAAGTCCCCCTAAACTAAATATTCTTATTTTACTCATTATTTACTCCTTTCTTTTACTAATTTCTTTTCATTTTTTTCAAATTCCTTATAATATTCTTGATTTTTAATAATTAAATCTAAGAAAAATTCATCACTGTTTTTAGGATCAGAATCACAAAAATCAATTACTGGTTTTACTAAAGGTTTTAATTGTTTAAAACTTTCATCATCCCAATTTTTAGTTAATGATAATAACTTAATAGTACTACAATGTAATCTTTCTAATAAATTATTACTAACAATAATATTAAGACTTTCTTTAAGTTCATCAACAGAAACATTCTTATCTTTAAACTTTTCTTTAACAAGTTTTAAACTATTACATTGCATATCATTCATTTTTTTCTGATCATTTACTAAACTTACTAAATTATAATCATAAATAATTGTACAATCTGCAAGTAACATATTAACTAAATCTTCTCTATTATTTTTCTCATCTTTTTCTAACACACTAAAAACATATTCAAAAAAGTTGTCTTCTTGCATGCAAATAACCCCCTTGCAAAAGCACAAGTATTATAACATATTTATCTAATATAATCAATTAAAGAGCTATTTTATCAATAGCATTTTTAGCAGCTTCTTGTTCTGCTTCTTTCTTAGACCCCTGTTTTCCTACTCCATATGTAATATCATCTATTTTTACATGAACAGTAAATACTTTCTTATGAGCTGGACCTTCTTCATTAACTAATTCATAGTGAAGTTGTTTTTGTTCTGCTTGTACATATTCCTGTAAAGCACTCTTATAATCATTAAAAAAGGCTATTTTAGGATTTTCTATATATGGAACTATTATCTTTAATATAACATTCTTAGCAGTCGCATAACCTAAATCTAAATAAATTGCACCCATTAAAGCTTCAAATATATCCGCAACAATAGCTTTCTTATATTTTCCACCTTCTTTTTCTTCTCCATGGCCAACTTTTAAATATTCATTTAATTTTAAAGATATAGAATACTCATATAAAGCATTCTCACATACATAACTAGCTTTAATTTTAGTCATTTCACCTTCATTATCTATATTATTAGAATATAAATAATCTGCAACCGCTAAATCAACAACTGCATCACCTAAAAATTCTAATCTTTCATAATCACTTTTAGCTTTATGTTCATTTGCATAAGAACTATGTGCAAACGCTGTATTATATAATTTCATATCCTTAGGTTTAATACCAAGTTTTTTAAATAGTTTTTCCATTTTCTTCACCATGTTAAGTATACCAAAAAAAACAAAAATAGTACACTTATAATTGCTATTTTAAGAAAAATATAGTAGAATTATTATACGAGTAATGATAATTAGAATGGGTGAAATTATGAAAAAAATTTTAATATTTCTAATTCGTACTTACCAAAAAATACCTGGTAATTTTCACAATAGATGTCGATTTCAACCAACTTGTTCTAATTATGCAATAGAAGCTATTACTGAGTATGGTTCTATTAAAGGAAGTTACTTAAGTATTAAAAGAATATTAAGATGTAATCCATTTTCTAGAAAACATGGATATGATCCAGTACCAATAAAAAATAAAAAGGACGTGAAAAAATGAAAAAGTATTTATTATTAGTTATTATATTAATTACATGTGTATTTATGAGTGGTTGTAAACAAGATGAAATGGATGATATTAGTATAGTTGTTACTAATTATCCAAATGAATATATTGCTAAGAAACTATATGGAAAACATGCCAGTATTACTTCTATTTATCCAGATGGTGTTGATATAAGTAATTATAAAGTTAGTAAGAAACAAAAAGAACAATATAGTAAAAGTGATTTATTTATTTATAATGGTAAAATAGAAAAAGAACGTAATTTAGCCTTTGATTTATTAGATTTAAATCAAGATTTAAAAATAATAGATACAGCTTATGTATTAGAAACAGATTATTCACCAGAAGAATTATGGTTAAATCCAGCATCTCTATTAATGATGGCTCAAAATATTAGATTAGGTTTAGAAGAATATACTGGTAGTGTATATTTAGAAAAAGATATTAATAAAGCATATGAAAAGTTAAAAATTGCTTTATCAGAACTTGATGCTAACTATAGAATAGCTGTTGATAATACAAATAATAAAGTTATTTTAGTATCTAATTCTGCTTTAAAATATCTAGAAAAATTTGGTTTAGAAGTAATATGTATAGATAATGATGTTACTGCTAAAGATATTAATAAGGCCGAAGAATTAATAGATAATGAAACAATTAGTTATATATATAAATTTAAAGGAGATAAACTAAATGGTACAGCCAAACAACTATTAGAAAATCATTCTAATGTTAAAACACAAGATTTAAACAAATTAGATAATTTATCTGATAGTGATAGAACTAATAAAAGAGATTATATAACTATTATGAACAATAACTTAGATTTATTAAAGAAAGAATTATATCAATAAAGACTAAATATTTAGTCTTTATTTTTTATAATTAACTTCATGTTCTACACTACTAAAAATATAAACAATAATTTTATTAAAACTAACTTCTAATAAATTAGAAACTCCTAATCCTATTCTAGACGCTATATTAGAATAGTTTTTTTCTTCTTGTAAATAATTCTTTATATTTACAGTTTTACCTTCTTTAATATCCTTCTCATATCTTTTAATAGCTTTCTTAGTTAATACACTTTTTTTATTAGATTCATATTTATAATATCCAGTAGCTTGTCCTAAATAAAGAGCTAAAAACAATATAACTAAAATAATACCCACAAATCTAAATATATTTCTATTCATTATTAATCGCCTCCATAAAACATTCCGCAAATACTAATGAAGTATTTAAAACTTCTTCTACTGTATTCTCTTTACCTCCTATTTCTACTAATATAGTATTTGGAGAAAAATCTTGATTATATATACCATTTACTCCTCTACCACTCTTTTTATAAACACCTCTAGATAAATTAGGATATTTATTATTTATTATAGAATTAATCTTATTAGTAAAATCCAAATTATATTTATAATTACTATTTTCTAAACCAACTATAAATAATATTTTTGCATAATTTTTATTATTAATATTTATAGTAGTATGTCTCTTAGAAACACTATCTCTATGAACATCAATAAAATACTTTAAAGAATCGTTATTTCTTTTAGAATCTTCCATAAATACTCTACTAGCTTTATAACTATAAGAATAATTCCATTTATGCATATTTAATATATCTTTAATCTTTCTTTCTTCTACAATAGTTTTATAATTACTATTATTAAATCTTTCTTCTAATATATAATTAACCATTTGCACAGTAGGTCTAACACTATATTCAGCATAACTACTAGGCATATACTCTTCTGTTTGATGAGTATTATAAATATATATAACTGGATCATTTTTGATAATCTTCTTTTTTTTAACATAATTAATATTAACTAATTTTTTATAATTACTACTTAATATAGATACTGGTTTATCTATCTTAATATTATTTATTAGTTTATTGATTAAATTATTTTTATAATGATGATTAGAATCTTTAAATAATATAGTTACAAACTCCTTATCATCAATCTTTTTATTAGATTTATCTAGGTAGTTATAACCTAAAAATAAACCTAGTATAAAAAATATTCCAAAGAAAAAGAATTTATAATTAATAGATTTTCTTCTTTTAGCTATAAATTTCTTTTTCATATAATCACCAAAATAATTCTAACAAGTACTTATAAATTATTTTGTCGAATTAAATTTTTTATGTAGAGATTTATTAATAGAAGAAGATATTAACATACTAAGTTTATCTATTAAAAAATCTATTTCTGTAGGAGTTACTACTAAATTATAATTAATTGGTTCTAAAACCTCATATATTAATTTTTTAAAATCTTTTTCATCCAAAGAACCAATAATTCCTAATAACTTTTCTTTTTCTTCTGTAGTTAGATTATTTTTATGACTAGTATAATCTATATTATTAGATACTAACTTCATCTTTACATTATTTAAATTATCTATATCAAAACTAATCTTTTTAACTAAATTAATAAAAGTATCATTCACTATTGTAGTTGCATCTACAACAGTAGGAACTCCAATAGATATAACCGGAATATGAAGTGTTTCCATACTTAATTCTAATCTATTATTACCTATTCCACTACCAGGATTAATACCACTAGAAGTTAATTGAATTGTTTTATTTAATCTAGAAATATTAGAAGAAGCTAGAGAATCTATTATTATTAAAAAATTAGGTTTAACTTTTTCTACTAAAGATTCTATTATATCTTTAGTCTCTATACCAGTAATGCCTGTAACACTAGGTTTAAAACTAGCTGTTCTTCTATAACCCTCCTCTACTTCTCCTAATTCAAATAAATGATTAGTTACTAAAACATTATCTATTACTTTAGGACCTAAAGAATCAGGAGTAGATTTAGAATTACCTAACCCTATTATTAATACACTATCAGTATTAGATATATCTAAATCATTAAATAATTTATGTAAAGCTTTTATAAATACTTCTTCTACTTCCTTATAATTATCTTTATCAGTAATATCTTTAAAACTAATAGTTTTATAAAAACCATTTTTTCTATTAAAAATATTTCTATTTATATCAGTTATTTCTAATTCTTCTAAAACTACATTATTATATTTAGTAGTATTAATTAAACTAGAAATATCTTTATTTTGTAATTCAATATCATCTACTAATAAATCAGTTCTAATAGAAAACTTACTTAAATCTATAGTATGCATAGTATTCACCTATTAATAATATTTACTATATAACTAAAAATTATTTGCTTTTTTTATTATTTTTTGTTAAAATTAATATGTTTACAAAAAGTGAGGTGAAAATATGCCAAATATAGAAAGTGCTAAAAAACGTGTTCGTTCTAATGCTAAAAAAGCTAATGTTAATACATTAATTATTTCAAGTATGAGAACAGCTATTAAAAATTTTGAAAAAAATGTAAAAGCAAGTAATAAAAAAGAAGCAGATAATAGTTTTAATATCGCAATCCAAAAAATAGATAAAGCTATGTCTAGTGGAAAAATACACAAAAATAAAGCAGCTCGCTTAAAATCTAGATTAACTAAGATGAAAAATGAAATGAAATAAAAACAATCAATAAAATGATTGTTTTTTTCTTTACATAAAGTTAATTTTAATATAAAATTAATTTAGCTAGAGGTGAGTATATGAAGAAGTATATATTTTTAATTATATTATTATTGTTATTGGGATTTACAGTATGGCAAAAAGAAAATATTGTTAAATTTTATAATAGAGTTATGTATAAATTTCAAGCTCAAAATGTAAAACTTGGAGAAACTAATAAATATTATAGAAATTATAATTTTGATTTTGTACAAAATACTAAAAGTTTTGAGCCACATTCTAGACAAGATATATTAAATATATATTATACAGTTATTAATGCAGGTAAAGATAGATTTTCATTCTATTGTCCACCAGAATATGAAGAATGTATAGATGAAATTAATTATCTAGCTAATGATCAAACTCTTCTATCTCATATAAATAATTTTGTTCATCCTTTTAATGGATTTAAAAATGTTGAAACTGAATATAATTCTTTAGGTAAAGTTACTATTAAAGTAAAGAAAAGTTACACTAAGAAAGAAATTAAAGACGTTGAGAAAAAAGTTAATGAAATTGAAAAAGAAGTTATAGATAAAAAGAAAAGTACCGAGGATAATATAAAAAATGTACATGATTATATAATTAATCATAGTAAGTATGATTCAGAACGAAGTGATAATAACGTAGTTAATTATAGATCTGATATAGCTTATGGACCATTAGTACAAGGATATGGATTATGTGGTGGCTATACAGATGCAATGGAATTATTCTTAGAAAAATTAAATGTAAAAAGCTATAAAATATCATCAGAGAATCATGTATGGAATGCAGTATATATAAATAATGCATGGAAACATTTAGATCTTACATGGGATGATCCAGTTACTTCTGATAAAAGTGATATGTTAGAACACAATTTCTTCCTTATAGATACTAAGAAACTAAAATCATTAAATACTGGACAACATGTATTTGAACTAACTATTTATAAAGAATTCAAATAAAAACTACACAATGTGTAGTTTTAATTTTCTATATATATTTTAAATGAAAAGTTTTTTACTTTAGTAGCTTTAAATTCATTACTAACCCATACTCTTAAATTAAACTTTTCTTTGTTTTTCTTTAACACTCCATTATATAAAATTAAATTATCATTATCATATTTTAATTCACTTAATCTTGTAGGTTTCATTAATTTTTTATCATTAGAATCAGTTAAATAAAACTTAATATATTTATCATCTATTTGTGAATTAACTTTTACTATTTTAATAGAATAGTTTTTATTATTATTTTTCGTTTTAATATTAAAACTATATTTATTATCACTAGAGATAGATAGATTATCATCTAATAATACATCACTAGATATAGTAATTACTTCATCACTTTGATTTGTATATACAATAGTAGCTTTTTCTCTTTTATTAATAGAAATATTATTAGTAATATCAGAAAATACTAACTTAGAAGTAAATATTACTGATATTAATAACATAATCAATAGTAAAGATGGAAATATTAATGATTTCTGTTTTTTTCTTTTTTTGTATTTTTTTCTTGCCATTATATCCCTCCTCTACTTAAATTTATAGTATCAAATAATTATTTTTAGAACAATACATTTCAAAAATAAAAGTGTCTATTAGACACTTATATTATTATTTTCATCAAATGGAACTAATAAACACTTACGACTAGCTAAAAAATCACACATATGAACAAAATTCTGATACTTAGTTTTAGGTTTTTCTAAAACTTCATTACCATTATAATCAGTAGTCCAAGGACCCATATGAGTTTTTATTACACTATTCATAAATTCAGCATCTTCTACACTTAAACCAATTTCATCTTTGTTGTCTAATATAAATTGACCCATTAATATAGGATGATCAAATCTAGTATACTTTTCTTTTGGCATACCTAATTTTAATCCATCATGAACAAGTAATGCCATTAACATTAAATCTTTCTCTCTAGAACTATACTTATCTCCTATAGCTGGATTAGATAATAATTCATACCCTATACGCATAGCAGCTTTACTATGACGAAGTAATCCACCATTACCTAAAGCATACTCTGGATGATATTTACCTGTTGAAGAAGCAGCTTCTTCTAACCAATAATCTGGAAGCATATTAATAATATTAAGTAAACAATTACTTAATTCTTCATCATTAATATAACTAAGTTCATCTAAAAATATCTCTTCTCTTTCCATAAATATCACCCTATCTATATTTTATTTTCTAATAATTTAACAATAATTTCATTACTTACATACAATTTATCTTCCGGTATATATAACTTATTATTATCTAAAACTAATAGTTTTCCCTTAACTAAATTATTATAATCATATAATTTATTTAATTCTATATTATACTTATCTTTAAAATATAATAAATCTATACCCTCTTTTAATCTTAAATTTAATATAATTTCATATTCTATAATATCTTCTTTATTTAATATTTCTTTATCTAATATATATTTACCATCTAAATATTTATTTAATGATTTAGTATTAGTATATCTAATATTATTAATATATGAAGAAGCACCTAATCCAAATCCATAATAATTATCATTTTTCCAATAACATAAATTATGCCTAGATTCATACCCTAAAGTAGAAAAATTACTAATCTCATAATGATTATAATTATTTAATCTATTACAAATATGTTTATACATAGAATAATCTATATCTTCTTCTATATATTTAGTATTATTAATTTTTAATTTAGTATTATCTTCTATCATTAAAGAATAAGTAGATATATGTTTAACATCTAAAGATAATATAAAATCTATATCTTTATCTAAAGTATTTATATCTTCACCAGGTATAGCATATATTAAATCTACATTAATATTATCAAGACCAATAGACTTAGAATAATTAATTATATCTATAACTTCATCTTTATCTAAAGATCTATCTAATAATCTTAAATTATTTTTATCTATACTTTCTATACCAAAACTTAATCTATTAACACCATACTTCTTATATAAATCTAATTTTTCTTTACTAGTAGAATTAAAATTACCCTCAATAGTATATTCACAAGATTTACTTCTCTTTAATTTATTAATAATTCTAAATAATTTTTCTAATTCATCAACACTTAAACAACTAGGAGTTCCTCCTCCTATATAGATAGTATCTAATACTTCATTACTATATAAACTATCTATTTCTTTTTCTAATTCTAGTAAATATCTATCTACAAAATTAGAGTTATAAAACATCTTACAAAAATCACAATAAGAACAAATATGATCACAAAATGGTATATGTATATAACAACTTTTATTTTTTTGGTTTAAATTCATAATCTTTTATAGCTTCTTTTTTACGTTTATCTAATATATCTTTTGCGATTTCATATTTAGTAGAATCTATTTTTTCTAGTCTAGTATCTAAATTCCTTTGAACTACATTTCTACCAATACCCTGTTCTAAAGCTATTTCCTCAATAGTTTTATCTTCTAATAATTTATCATAAGACTCTAATACTTGAGCAATTACCTTTTTATTATCTGTAGAAAATGATTTGTGTTCCATTAGTAATTCAAATGCTTCTTTATATACTTTTATAGATTCATCTGGTAATTTCTTATGAATATAATCATGAATAGCAGTCTTCTTCTTTTTTATATTATCATCATTTTCTGCATCCCTAAGCGATAATCCATTTTCTATCATATATTCGACCATATTAATATTTTCATTTTCTTTATCATAATCTTCTAAATCGACAGTATTATAATATGTTTTAATATGTTCATCATGTTTCAATATTTTATTTCTTATATCACTATCAATTTCTTTATTACTTAAAACAGAAATTACCCTACTTTCATCTATACATAGATATTCTGCTAACTCATTATATGTAAACCAGTTATTTAAAAATTCATTTACTATACACTCATCTGTAATATAATCTTCTACCATATTATCACTCCTTTGTTGATAGTATTGATAAGAATGCTTCCTGTGGAACTTCTACACTTCCAATTTGTTTCATTCTCTTCTTACCTTCTTTTTGTTTTTCTAATAATTTTTTCTTACGAGATACATCTCCACCATAACATTTAGCAAGTACATTTTTTCTTAGTGCTTTAATATCAGTTCTAGATATTATATGAGAACCAATAGCAGCTTGTATTGGCACTTCAAACATCTGTCTAGGAATAATTTCTTTTAATTTTTCTACTATTTGTTTACCTCTATTATAAGCAAAGTCTTTATGAACAATAGTACTTAAAGCATCTACTATCTCTCCATTTAATAATATATCCATTTTTACTAAATTACTTTCTTTATAACCAATAAATTCATAATCAAAAGATGCATACCCCTTAGTATGAGATTTTAATTTATCAAAGAAATCATATACTATTTCTGCAAGAGGTATTTCATAATTTATACATACTCTATCAGTATCTAAATAATCCATATTTATAAATGTACCACGTTTATCTTGGCATAGTTCCATAATTGGTCCAATATATTCACTAGGTGCGAATATACTTGTCTTTACATATGGTTCTAATGTTTTAGATATTAATTCTCTTTTAGGCATCTTTACTGGAGAATCTACTGTCTCTTTAGATCCATCAGTAAGAACAACTTCATATACAACTGAAGGAGATGTTGCAATTAAATCTATTTTAAATTCTCGTTCAATTCTTTCTTCGATTATTTCCATATGAAGAAGTCCTAAAAAACCACATCTAAATCCAAAACCTAATGCTTTAGAAGTTTCTGGTTCAAATACTAAAGATGAATCATTAAGTTTCAATTTTTCCAAAGCTTCTCTTAAATCTTCAAATTTAGAAGAATCTATTGGATAAAGTCCAGAGTAAACCATAGATTTCATAGGTTTATAACCAGGTAATGCCTCTTTAGCTGGATTAGATTCTAATGTTATAGTATCTCCTACATGAACATCACTAATACTTTTAATAGAAGCATATAAGTACCCTACTTCACCTGCTTTTAAAGATTTAACTTTTTCCTCCTTAGGAGTATTAATAGATAAACCAACTACATCATAATCGGCATTAGTCTCCATCATCTTAATAATATCTCCTACTTTTATTTCTCCATCCATTACTCTAATACTAGTAATAACTCCTCTATAAGCATCAAATAAACTATCAAAAATTAATGCTTTAGTAGGTTTATTAATATCACCTTTAGGAGAAGGAATATCTTCTATAATAGACTCTAATAATTTATCTATACCTTCACCAGTTTTAGCACTAGTTAAAATAATTTTATCTTTATCAAAACCAATATTTTCTAATTCCCCTACTACTTTATCTATATCAGCACTAGGTAAATCTATTTTATTAATAACCGGAATAATTTCTAATCCATTATCCATTGCTAAATAAAGATTAGCAAGAGTTTGTGCTTCTACTCCTTGTGCAGCATCTACAACAAGTATAGCTCCTTCACAAGCAGCTAGGCTACGTGATACTTCATAAGAAAAATCTACATGTCCAGGAGTATCAATTAAGTTTAATTGATACATATTATTCTTATATTTATATTTAAGTTGCACTGCATTTAATTTAATGGTAATACCACGTTCTCTTTCAATATCCATAGAATCTAACATTTGTTGTTTTAACTCACGTTTACTAATAGCACCAGTCTTTTCTAAAATTCTATCAGCTAAAGTACTCTTACCATGATCAATATGTGCAATTATACAAAAATTCCTAATATTACTCTGTTTCATATTCATCACCATATATATAATTATATCAAAAAAAGATAAGTATTTCTACCTATCTATTAATAATCAGTAACTTCTATAGCACTATCATCTGCTTGAATATAATTAATATTTAAATCCAAATTTACCTCTTTATCTTCATTAGGTAAATCAGTACTTGCAATATCTTTTCTATACTCAATACGTACTACTAAAGTTCTCTTAGTATTAGATTTTAATATTTGTTTACTCTTTATATAATTACCATCTTTATATTTATAACTATATGATATATATTTTTTTTGTTCTTCAGTTAAACCAGTACCAGTAATACTATCAATCATACCATCTACACTACCATCATTAGCAATATCAACACTATATTCATAGAAATCACCTGGTTTTGATAAAGTAACTGATGTTCTAATAGTCATTTCTTTATCAATCTCTGAAATAGTACTATTAACACTATCACTAGATTCTTCTAAATTTTCAAAATGTATATCCCAAGTATTCTTCTTTAACTTAGTATTACCATTAATACTTAAATTACTATTTAATAAAGCATAACCAATAGCAACTAATAATAAAGTAACAATTGCTAATGTAATATACATATTTCTCTTAGTTTTACTCTTAGTCATATTAATCACCCTAATTAATTTTTATTTTACTACTATAGAAATAATAATTATTATTCTTTTCTTTATCTTTTTTAAATGTATATATAACTTTAGTAACTTTTGATTTATTAGCATTCATTACATCTTTTAAAGTAAATAATTCTTTAGAAACATCACTCTTACTATCAATTAACATAGTCTTATTATAATCTTTATATACACTATAATTAACTTTATTACCATTATATTTAACATCTGTATATAATATCTTTTCTACTATCTGTAAATCCCCATTACTTAATACCTTCGCAGTAGATAACTCCGTATAATAATCATTACTAGTATTAGTAATTTCTTTCTTACCTACAAAATCTAAACTATAAGAAGTCATATTACTATTATATTTACAATTAACTATATTTTTATCATTACGATAAAAATTAAAGATTAAAGATATATTTACATCCTTTTCAAACTTAACTTTACTACCAAATAACAATTCCATATAATCATTAATTCTACTTTGACTAATAGAAGGTATTTTAGTATTAGATTGAGTAGTTTGTAATTCTTCTATATCTTTTTCTTTTATAAGAGCACTAGCATAATAGAATTTATCATAATTAGATAAATTCTCTAACTTCACACTCATATTCTTCTCAAAAATATCATAATCTCCATAAGTAACATATCCATATAATCTTTGAACTATCTTATTATTAAGATCTATATCTTTAGCTACACTCTTAGTAGGAGTATTATCATTTTTACCACCATTAAACATCATACTAGTTAATAAATAAACTACTATTCCTAGTAAAATAGCCCCACCAAAAGTAACTAAAGTATTTTTGTTAAAATTAAAATTTTTAGGTTTCTTAGGAGGTCTATTTTCACCATCTTTAAATTGTAAATCCCCATCATTTGATTGATCAAACTTAGAATCATTTATTAAATACATCCTACCACTCTCCAATTGAATTATAACAAATAATAGTATTTTATACTACTATTTCGCATCTTTTACATTTAACTTTACAATTGAATAATTATTAAAATCTATCTCAGTTAATAACTTATTTAACTTTTTAAAATCCATCTTTCTAATTAATTCTACTCTATTAGTAATTACTTTATTATATTTAATCATATCATCATAAATATTACCCACAGTCGCATCTACATTATCAGTAATTCTAACTTCATTCGCAATCCATACTTTTTTAATTCTCTCAAAAGTATCTTTATCTGTTTTAATATTTTTTAATTCATATTTTATATCTTTAATTAATTCATCTATATTTTCAGTAGAAGCCATAATATTAAACACTCTAAAATCTTTAATTTTTTCAAGTTCAGTATAGAAATTATTAATTAGCTTTTTATTACGTAATTTTTCCCTAAATTCTGAAGATATACCAAACACAATAGAAATAAACATAGATAAATATAAATCTAATTCTAAATCATTTTTAATAGATAAAGATGTAGTTGGTATCTTAAGACCAAAAGCTAATTTAGAAACATTTATATCAGCTTCAAAACTATCCATCTTCTTATTTACACTAATTTGTTCTTTAACTTCTTTAATTTCCGGTAATTTAACTTTCTTTTTATCTTTTAAATTATCTTTTACTATAGAAATAGCTTCATCTTTATCAAAATTACCAGCTACTATAATAAACATATTATTAGGTACATAAAAGCTATCATAACACTTATATAAATCTTCTTTAGTTATAGACTCTACATCACTTATAGTACCACCAATATCTATACGTCTAGGATGAGTTTTATATACACTTTCTTTCAATTTATTCTCTAATCTATAATCAGGAATATCTAAATACATTTTTAATTCTTCTATAATTATACCCTTTTCTTTTTCTACATTTTCTGCAGTAAAATAAGGACTATTTACATATTTAATAAGAAAATCAAAGTTTTCTTTAAAATTCTTTGTTCCATAACAAATATATTGAGTACTATCAAAGGATGTAGATGCATTAGCACCAGTACCACTCATTGAAAAGAATGTAAATGGATCAACTCCATCTTCTTGTTCAAACATCTTATGCTCTAAAAAATGGGCAATTCCTGTAGGAACAGAAACCATTCTTTTAGATCCTACTGGTTTAAATTTAGTAACAGTAGAACCATATCTAGTAGCATATGTTATAAAATAATTTTTCTTATCTGTATAAGGGATAAATATAACTTCTAATCCATTATCTAGTTTCTCTGTAAATATATCTAAATCTAATCCCTTTAAACTAGTTTTTTTCATTTATATCCCCCTCTAATAAATATATAGTATCCATCTTAATCTTTTTAGCTACTTTAACTATCTCAGATTTAGTAACTTTATTTATATTTTTTCTCTTTTCATCAATATTATCAGTACTTATAATTTCACTCATAAAATAATCATCAATAATTCTATTCTCATCTTCTAAAATATCATCTAAAGCAGTTTTATAATATTCTTTAGCTATATTAATATCACTATCAGTAAACTTACCTTTTTTCATACTAGTAAGTATTTTATCAATTAAAGTAACAGTTTTATTATAATTTTCCTTATCTATACCTGCCCTAATAACTAATAAATTATCAAACTTATTTGGTACAGAACGAATTGTATAACATAAAGAATTCTTTTCTCTAACTTCTTTAAATAATTTAGAATCAGGAGAACCACCAAATATAACATTAAACAAAGTAAGTACATAATTTCTTTCATACTCACTAATATTATTTATTCTACAACCAATAACTAAATTAGATTGATTATTTACAATACTTTCAGTAACTTTTAATAACCTAGTTCTAGGTTTAACTTCTTTTAATATATACGGAACTCTTTCCTTCTTTAAAGTCTTAAATTTTATTTTATCTTTAACTAACTTAATAATTTCTGCTTCTTTAACATCACCAATTACAAAAATATCTACTAAGTCATTATTCAATACCTTTAAATAATAATCATATAAATTACTTTCATTAATCTTATCTAAATCATTTAAATATCCAACCATTCTATAAGATATAGGACTATTACTATCTATAGATTCATACATTCTAAGTACACTATAACTTGCTGGATCTTCTTTTATAGATAAAAGTGTCTTTCTACATAAATCTTTAACTATATCTAATCTTTCTTTATTAAACTTATTATCTTCTACATCAGGATTAAATATAATATCAGTAAAAAAATTAAATGCTTCTATAAAATTATCTTTTTCAGTATATTTATCATTTAATACATTAAGAAAAAAATTTAAATTAGTATAATTACCTAATCTATTAGTAGAAGTATTTACTCCAACAGAATATAAATCTTGAGCCTTAATAGTTAAATCTCTTTTAGTCTTATAATTTTTACTAGATTGAGTAAACATTTCCGCTAAAATATTTCTCATAGTTATTTCATTTTTTACTATTGGACTTCTAAAATTTATTCTAACAGTAATAGTCTTAAATTTTTTAGTTTTAATTATATGTAATTTACAAGTTCTTAAGTTTTTAGTTATATATTTCATAGTCCACCTCGCATTTTTAGTATATGTAAATTAAATTATTTTATTTAATAATTGCATCAAGAGCAATAGAAATTTCAGTATCTAATTTTCTTATTCTATCTTCTCTTGTAATACTTTTTTTATCATATAAAGAATCTACTACAGTAGTTAAACAACTAGCTTCCCTACCAAATTTATTAGCAACATATAAAAGTCCAAAAGCTTCCATTTCTACTGCTAAGAAATCAACATCATCTGGATAATTACTTCTAAATTCATATTGACTATCAGTATATAAATCAAATACATCACTAGTAATAATCTTTCCATAATTAATAGGAATTTTCTTTTCTTTAGCAATTTCTAATATTGTATTATTTAATTTTTCTGAAGACATACAATAATTTATATCATTATTATCAATTAATTGATCAAAATAACTTTTAGCATAACTACCTTCAGCAAGAACTACATCTAATACATGTATATTTTTACTAAAAGAACCACTAGTACCAATTCTAATAATCTTTTTTACATCATAAAACTTAAATAATTCATAAGAATATATTCCAATACTAGGTATACCCATACCTGATGCGAATACAGTTATTCTTTTCCCTTTATATTTACCAGTATAAGCATACATATTACGTACTTTATTAACTAATTTATAATCTTCTAAATAGTTTTCTGCAATATATTTAGCACGTAATGGATCTCCTGGCATTAATACTAATTCTGCGATCTCTCCTTTTTTAGATTCAATATGTGGTGTTGGCATATCATCAACCTTCTTTCTTATAATTTACTCAAAAAGAGAAATATATATCATACTCCTCTATTTTTCCTCTTTTTCTTCTTCGGATTCTAATTTTACTAATACTTCTCTAGGCTTAGAACCTCTAGCTGGACCAATAACTCCACGTTCTTCTAATAAATCTATTATACGAGCCGCTCTATTATAACCTAGTTTAAATCTTCTTTGTAATAGTGAAGCACTAGCTTTTTGGTTTTCAATAACAAATTTTACTATATCATTGTACAAAGGATCATCATCACTTGTATCAGTGGCACCAGCTGATTTAGAATCAGAACTATCAACAGCACTTAAATTCATCATCTCATCATCATATTGTGCTTTTTGTTGTGATACTGTAAAGTCAATAATTTTCTTTATTTCGTTATCATTTATAAATGATCCTTGAATACGAGTTGGATTATTCATACCAATTGGTAAGAATAACATATCTCCTTTACCAAGTAATTTTTCTGCTCCTGTCTGATCTAAGATAGTACGTGAATCAATTCCAGACCCAACAGCAAACGATATACGTGATGGTATATTTGCTTTAATAAGACCAGTAATTACTTCAGTAGATGGTCTTTGAGTTGCTACTATTAAATGAATTCCAGCAGCTCTTGCTTTTTGTGTAATTCTTAAAATAGAATCCTCTACTTCTTTAGCAGCTACCATCATTAAATCAGATAACTCATCTATAATAACTACTATATATGGTAGTTTTTCTTTTGGCTCATCTTTATGTTTATTATTCCATTTTTCTACATATGAATTATATCCTTCAATATTTTTAGTTCTACTATCACTAAACACTTCATAACGTCTTTCCATTTCTCTAACCATTTTAGCTAAAGCAACAGACGCTTTCTTAGGATCAGTAACAACTGGACACATTAAATGTGGAATACCATTATATCCAGATAATTCTACTACTTTAGGATCAACCATTACTAATTTAACTTCATCTGGTCTAGCTCTCATAAGTATTGAACAAATAATTCCATTAACACATACAGATTTACCAGAACCAGTAGTACCAGCAATCAACATATGTGGCATTTTATTAATTTCACATACACCAATATCTCCCATGATACTCTTACCTAAAGGTATCATTAATTTTTTATCAGGAGCATTCATCATTAATTTACTACTGATAATTTCATAGAAACTAACAGGTGTAGGAGCATCATTAGCAAACTCTACTCCAACCGTATTCTTACCAGGAATAGGTGCTTCTATACGTACATCTTTTTTAGCTAATGCTAAAGCTAATTCCCTATTAATAGAAGTAATCTTATTAACTCTAGTACCACTAGCTATTTCTATTTCATATTGTGCAACAGTAGGTCCAATATGAACTTCTACTACTTTACCATTAATTTTAAAATCTCTTAATACTTTTTCTAAAGTCTGAATATTTTTCTCAATTACACTATTATCCATATCCTTAGCTTTTTTCTTAGGTTTATTTAATAGAGATAATGGTGGCAATTGATAATCTTTATTTATAACACTACCTTTACTATCAACATCTTTAACATTAGCCTTAGATAATTCATCTATACTACTAATAGTAATATGATTATCATCTATATCTTCATCATTTCCATCACTAATCTTAACAGATGATTTATCAGGTCTAGACTCTTTTCTTTCTCTATACCAATCTCTAATGTAATCAATAATTGAGAATCCAGTAACTAAACAAACACCAACAATCATAAGTACCCAAGCAATTATTTGCATCCCTATATAAGAAAATAACTTATCAAATAAAATAGCAAATACTCCACCAATAATTCCTCCACCTACAGAGAACCAATTGTTTAAATTACCATGATTCATTATTTGATTAAAACCAGATACTAACTGATTTATAGTTTCTTTAAATATTAACATCATATTACCATCATTAGCAGTAATAAAATTTTTATGCATAATTACAAGTAATCCCAGTACAAATAAATATATACCTATTAATTTAGTACTAAATAAATCAGGCCACTCTCTCTTAATTAATAAATATACACCTAATACAAATAAACTTAATAGAAGTACTATATAAATAGAACCAACTAAAAATAAAGAAAAAGACGCAATTCCCTTACCTACAGGTCCAAATTTACCTATACCTAAAATAGAACATAGTAAAAATAATATTCCATATAACTCTACACTATGTCCAAAACTTTTTTCTACCTGTTTTTTTCTTTTTCTCTTTGCCATATATATACTCCTATTCTTAATATAATTATACTACATAATTATAATATTTTAAAAGAACTAACAAGTATTTATTGTAAATAATCGTAAAATAAAAAGAGCTTTACGCTCTTGATACATATTTTCCATCACTAGTAGAAACAATAATAGTTTCTCCTTCTTCAATAAATAATGGAACTTTAACAGTATAACCAGTCTCTACTTCAGCATCTTTTAATGCATTATTAGTAGTATTACCCTTAACAGCAGCTTCTGTATGAGTAATTACTAGTTCTACTTTATCTGGTAAATCTATACCTAAAACTTCACCTTCAAACATAGTAATATATACTTCTAAATTTTCTTTTAAGAAATTAGCATTATTACCAACTAAGTCTTTAGATAATTCTAGTTGCTCATAAGTATTCATATTCATAAAATAATAAGTATCATTCATATTATATAAATACTGCATTAATTGTTTTTCAATTCTAGCAGTTGCTACTTTAACCCCTGCATTAAAAGTCTTTTCTATAATAGAACCAGTTCTTAAATTTCTAAGTTTAGCTTTAACTATAGCTGCTCCTTTACCAGGTTTAACATGTTGAGTTTCCATAACAACATAAATTGCACCCTCAACTTCTATAGTTATTCCACCTTTTAAATCATTAGTACTAATCATATTCTTCCTCCTAAATTAAAAAATAAGATTCTATCTTATTTTTTCTCCTTATGTACAGTATGTTTTCTACATCTAGGACAATATCTATTTAATTCAAGACGATCAGTTGTATTCTTAATATTTTTAGAAACTCTATAGTTTCCTTCTTTACATTCTACACATTCAAGAGTCTTTGTTTGTCTATTTCCAGCTTTAGCCATTATATCCCTCCTTACGTCTATAGGTATTATACCAAATTTTTATAAAAAATCAAAAACTTTTTTATATCTTACTATATGTATATACTTTAGAACTTTCATATGAATTACTTATATTATCATTATATTCATCTAATAATTTTAAATTTCTACTCTTAATATTATACATCTTATCTTCTTTTAATTGATTTATCTTACTATCTTTAAACTGTTTATATAAAGGTAATCTTTCATTAACATTATTACTTGAAATATAAGTATAATCATGAAATTTATCCTTTATATAATTATCATAATCAGCATTATTATAATAATCTACTATATCTTTATCAAATTCATCTTTAAATAATATATTAGAAGATTTTACAATTGGTTCAATCATCAACATAACTGAATTATTATTCTTATTTTTATTTATCTTCTTACATAATTTCTTTATATCTCTTTTTTCATTACTATCTTTAGCTTTCTTAAAAGATAAATTAATACTTTCATATATATTTTTATTTTCTACATTATTATTTAATATACTTAATTGTATAGGACATTTCTTATCTTCTATAATAAATGCTTCAGTTAATTGCTTAATAGCTTGCTTATAATTATTATATAAATTGTCTTTATCTAATTTAGTACCATTAAATATATAATTAATCTCAGGATCAGAATAATCATTATAAGCTAAATCTAACGAAATAACTTCATCCCATTTTAAAGCTGGTTTTATTCCATCTTCTTTATGTCTTTTAGAAAAAGATCCATTATAAGTAGATAAAAATAAACTAATATTCATCATTTCATTACTTTGAATAGTCGAAACTCTACTAGACATATTAATAAGATCATAAAAATTCTTATCTTTTGCTAATACTACTATAGGTTGTTTTTCATCAGTAGTTTCTTCAGTTTCACTACCTCGTTTAACTTTAACTACTTTAAAACCACTATCATCTTTAGAACTTCTAGTAGATGCTATACAAAAACCAGTACCTACAGCCAAAGCTAAAGCAGTAGAAAAAATAGTTATCTTAGCTTTAGTAACTTTCTTCTTTCTTTTTCTTCGATTAGAATATCTATTACGCATATAAACAAATTTATTCTCAGATAAAAAATGTACTTTAGACCTTACCTCTTCACGAGATAAACTCTTATACATTTTTCTAATCATTATATCAGCTTCTTCTTTACTAACAATAGCAGTAGAATAATCACTGTATAAAACCATAACTTTCTTTATAGTTTTTTTGCCATCTACATATTTTGTACAAACTATAAAAGATTTAATTTCACTTTCCATCTATATCCCCTACATTAAAATTTCTTTTTACTATTAGTTAATATCCAACCATTTTTTAATAATTTAGAGTCATTATACTTACTCCATTTTACTAAAGTTTTACCTTTACGTACTATACTTCTTGTCTTAATACTCTTATAACAAGTAGTTTTATAAACTGGTTCTTTAACTATTTCAACATCTGTTATATGTACATTATTATATATTGGTACTATTACAGAAACACCATTACTATTATTAATAACTTCTGATAATGTTCCATTATATCTATATACATTATAATGATTCTTGCTTACAAATTCATAATGATAATATAAACTATCATTAGGTATTCTATTCATTAATTTATTTTTCTCTACTAAAGTAAAACTATATTTAGTAGAAGCTCTATACAATTTATTATTTATTATTACATAAATACCACTAGTAGGAACTAATCTAGTAGTAGATCCTACAAATTTAATTGCAGTTCTAGGATATGTATATTTTCTAGTAATTGTACCAGTTTGTTCTTTCTTATCATATCTTTGTACTTTTTTAAGACAACTAACACTATCATCACTACAACTTACCTTTTTAGTAGAACAACTAGTTACTATCCAACTAGACCATTTACTCCATGCAGTAAATACAGGTTTAATAGTCTTAATATATTTATATTTATATTTTCCATTCTTTGTCTTCTTTATATATTTATTCTTCTTTACTACAGTAGTTTTACCAGTATTAGAATAACTACCTGTATAGTTATTATCCTCTACAGTATTAGTATCTTCTTTCTTATCTTCTTTAGAATTATCTTTTTCACATAAATAAACATCACAATATGAATAATTATTTAAATTAACAGTATCACTCTTACTACCCTTATTAGATTTTAAATAAATATTCATGACATAACCATTGTTTTCTTTAACAACTTCTACATAACTACTCTTATCGTTATATTTAATTCCATTTTTAGTACTAAAATTAGAAATAACATTTTTCTTTTTCATATCTTCTAAAGTAATTTTAGAACTATCTCCATCTTTTTCTGGAACCTTATCTTCAGAAAAATAATTTATTCCTGCTTTCTTCATCTTATCTAAATTCTTAGAAAGAACTTTACTTTGTTCACTACTAGTAAGACAATTATTACCATTACATTTATTTTTATTCATAGAAATAAATCTAGGCACAAACCATATGATTAAAAATACTATAACAGCAACTAAAATAAGTTTTAATAAGAAGTCTCTAAAAGGAAAACCTCTATCTTCATATTCTTCTTTTTGCATACGTAATACCCCCTAGACATATGTGCCAAGTATTCTAACATAAAGGGTCTTATTTGTCAATATTTGTATTGATTTCAACTATTGTTGTACCACTATTAAAATTATCTAATTTATAGTTAGATACATACTTATTATTTTTTAAAACTAAATGCGTAGTTTTTCTAAGTATTCCACTACCTATACCATGAATAATTATAACTTTTCTATTCTTTAATTTATAATTATCTTCTATAAATTCATTTATTAATATTCTAGCCATGTCTCTATCATATCCATGTAAATCTAAACTATTTAAATTATTATATAACATCATCATAATTCAATACTTCCTCCAAAGTAGGAATCTTATTTCTACAACCAACTTTTTCAGTAGAAAGACCTGCAGCTACAGTAGAGTATTTTATGCTATCTTTTAAATTATAACCATTAACTAAAAAGTGTACAAAAGCAGCATGAAATATATCTCCAGAACCAGTAGTATCAACAGTATTCGCATCTATAGTATCAGTTATTAAATAATCTTCTTCTTTAGTAATAGAACCATCTTTACCTAAAGTAATTATAACTTTACTATTTGGAAAACTATCACTAATAACATCATAACAACTCTCTATATTATCTTTATTAGATAAATCCATATTAGTAAAAGATTCTGCAAAATCCTTAGAACAAATAATATAATTAGAAGATTTAGCTAATTCTATTATTTCAGGATCATTCTTCTCAATATCAAATACTATAGTAGCTTTTTTATTACTATTAATTAACTCTCTAGCAGTTTCAATATAAGTACCATCAAGTAATAATATATCTGCATCATTACAAATCTCAGCATTTAACTTTCTAACTATTTCTCTAGTAGTAGTTACTATAGTTCTAGTAGAATTAGATAAATTAGAAATAATAACTGATTTAGGTGTAGGAAAACCTTTTCTAATTTCTATACCAGATTTATTTATACCAACCATATCAAATTCATCTAATAATAACTTTCCATATAAATCATAACCAATTAAACTATATAACTCTACATTATTACCCCAAAAAGCTAAACTATAGGCATAATTTGCACCATTTCCACCACCACATTCTACATAATCTTTAGAACGAGTCTTACTATCTTCTTTTAAACTATCCTCTACTACATATGTCATATCAAACACAGTACTACCAACACACACTATTTTCATAATAACCTCCTAAAATTCCCAACTCTTTAATAATTTTAAATGTGATATATAATTATTATTAACTTTAACACCAGATACTACTGGATAATATATTATAAAGAAACTAATAAATAAAACTATATAAGTATACATTACCATATCAGTATTTAACTTCTTATTAATATCTTTAAAGAAATAAACAATACTTAACATCATAAATGGTAATACACTAAAATAATGATATAAGAACATACACCTACCAATAAATATATAAGGTAACCAAATACTTAAGGCTCCACATACTATAACAAGTGCTTCCTTATCTTTTCTTTTAAATAACATAATTAAAGTATATATAAATGTAATAATACTAAACCACCATATTACAATATTACCAATACCAGTAATAGTACCATATCCTAAAGAATCACCTTCTCCTTGATAATACCATACAGGTCTATATGATATTGGCCAACTATACCAAGGTGAAGAAAATGGATGAGTATCTTTTAAATTAGAATGATAATTATACATATCTTTATTATTTGCCACTATATCTGGAATATTTTTCATATTCATATTTATATTCCTTGGAAACAATATATAGATACCAAAATATAGTATTAATGGAATAATAATAAAAAATATAGAAGCCTTACTAAGTAATTTAATATTTATTTTTTTATTTTTAATAATATGTATAAAGAACATAATAGCTAAACCAACACCTGATATTAAACCAATCCATTTAACACATAAACTAAGTCCAAAGAATAATCCAGATAATAATAAATTTTTTATCTTATCATTATTAATATATTTATACATATTAAAGTATGAAAGCATTATAAATAGTACTAAAAAACTATCCACTGTACCCATTCTAGTTTGTGCAAAATGAAATGTATCAAACGTCATAATTAAAGCACCTAATACCGAAAGTTTTGTACTTTTAAACATACTCTTACAAAATAAATACATAACTATAATCATTATAATACCTGCAATATTACCCATAAATCTATAATAGAAAGGCGCAAAAGTATTAGAAAGTTTTATAGGTATAGCTTGTATTATTTTACCTAAAGGTGGATGTACCCACTCATAAGCTTTAATACCATGAGTATATTCATATGCAGTACGTGCAAAATAAACTTCATCAAAATAAGTACTATTCATATAATTAACCGTTTTAGGAACACTACCCTTCTCATCAAATAATTTATCTAGACCAATATTCTTTTTATTACTACTATAAATATTATTAATAGTAATTAATTTATTTTTATCATTATAAATAGATATATCACCTAAATAACCACTCTTTAAAGCTTTTAATTTAATATATCTAACTTGCCCAAATGATAAACTCTCTTCCCAACAAAATACACTATCATCACTAAAAGTAGCTTGGTTTACATATTTAATATTATCCTGTGAAGTCTTCATTTCATATTTACCAGCATCTCTTCCATTATATAATTTAATACTATGTAAATTTTCATATTTAGAAAGTTCAATAGTTAACTCTTCACCTTTATTTAATTTATAGAAAGTTTGAGGATTTTTAAAAGATCCTAAATTTATAAATGATAAGACACTATAAAATAAAACTATAATACCTAAGATAATATAATCTTTCTTTACCATATTACTAGTTTTATTTTTATTCTTTCTCATATAATACCCTCTATTTAAGTATAGCACACTTATACTAATTCTTTTTTATTATATTTAATATAAGTACCACCAATAAATAATACAGTAATTAAAATACTTATAATTACACATACTGGATTAATAGATACTTTAGTTATAACATGTCTAATATCTGCTAAAGTATAAATACTAAAGTATTTTAAAATCTCTACATCTTTAGCTAATTCACTTAATATATTTAATATATAAAATATAAATACTAAACCTAAACTTATACCCATAGTCTTCTTAGTCTTACGTAAAAAAGTAGATATAAATAAAGAAATAGCAAAGAAAGGTAGTCCTATAAATATAGGAGTAATACTAAGTAATAAATATTGTTTATGATTAAAATCTCCACTTAAACATAAACAAATATAATTAAATACACTTAATGTTAAAACCATTAAGATAATATAAGTAATTCCTACTATAATTTTATTAGTAACTATATTAGATCTTTTTATAGGTAAACTTTCTAAGTATTCAATAGTCTTTTCATCTTCTTCTTTTAATAAAATATTAAATCCCATAAATGATGAATAAAAACCAACTACTAATAAAACAAACATAAATCCTTCAGATTTTAACCATCCATATACAGTATTCATAGAAGTAATATCCATATTAAATGCCTTTAACATTTCTGGAGGAAATACTTTCATCATTTCATCAAAATTCTTTATATTATCGTCTACTACAATAAAAGGATATATTGAAAATACAAATATAAACATAATTATTAATACACTAGTCCATATAATAAAACTCTTTAAATTAACTTTAAACTCTCTTTTTAACATAATTTCACCTACTTATAATACTTATTAAATAAATCTTCTAAAGAAATAGTCTCTATTAATAATTTATCTATTTTATATTTATTTAATTTATTTAATAACTCATTAATATCCATATTATTTATAAATTTAACTTCATTATCATTCTCACTCTTTATTTCTAATTTTAAATCTTTTTTAATTTTATTAATATCTTTAGAAGAAATAGTTAAGTATGTATAATTATCTTTCATTATATTTTCCATAGAATCTTCTTTTATAATTACACCATCTTTTATAAAACCTATATCCTTACATAAACTAGATACTTCACTTAAAACATGTGAAGAATATAAAATAGTCATACCTTTTTTATTTTCTTGTAATAATATATCATGTAAAGTACTTTGCATAATTGGATCTAGACCACTAGTAGGCTCATCTAATATTAATAATTCTGGTTCATGCATTAAAGCAAGTACAATACCTACTTTTTTTAAATTACCTAAAGATAAATCTTCTAACTTCATATCTTCATTTATCTTTAATAATTTAACTAATTCATTTCTTCTTTCAGAAATATCTTTATCATAGAAAGATTCATGATAATCAAATATACCTTTTACAGTCATATCATCATATAAATTAATCTCACTAGGTAAATAACCTATTTTAGATTTAGTATTAATATCACTAGTATCTAGAATTTCACCATCAAAATATATTTCACCACTAGTTTTATTAACTAATCCCATAACAGTTCTAATAGTAGTAGATTTACCTGCTCCATTAGGACCAATAAATCCATAGATATTACCTTTTTCTAACTTTAAAGAAACATCTTCTACTCCCCTAGATTTTCCATAGTACTTTTTAAGTTTTTTAATCTCTAATATATATTTACTCATACTATCCTCCTATATAAATTATATCACAAAAAAAGACTAAGTTGCGTACTATACTTAGTCTATTTTTTCTTTTTCTTATTTGCTTTCTTTTTTTTAGTAGTTTTTTGTTCTTCTCCATATAATATTTCTTTAAACTTCTTTTCTTTAAGTTTGCTTGCTATATTCATTGTTCTCATAGAAACTATTAAATCAGATATTCCTGTATATAAGAATATAATACCCCATACTACCATAGAATAACTTGAAACTAAAAGTAATATACCTAAAATAACAGTCGCAGTATTAACAACTAAATATAAAACTGTAGACTTATTAGACTTAGATAAAATATTCTCAATAGGTTTCATAAACTTATCTCTTTGATCATCCATTCCCTTATCTACATCTTCACTAGGTGATTTTTTATTAGCAATCTTCTCATATTTTTTAGCAATCTTTTCAGCATATCCAGAAAACTTAGTTAAATGTAGGGTGTTAAATATATTTGATAATCCATCATATATAATAAATAATGAAAGTAATAATTGTATATATGCAGATATAGTATCAGGATAAATATATGTAATTACTGAAACTATTATAATAAGTGAAGAGATTATAATTGATTTTTTATCTTTTTGTTTTGCACTAAGATGTGTAACCAGCGATAAGAAAGCTGCAAAAAATACAAGCATTATTATATTTCTTGCCATACCCTCTAAAGAAGCTGCTGGATTTAAAAGAATTGATACACCCTCTACTATAAGAAATAAAGCAATTATTAATTTATTTTTCATAATTATATCAACTTTACCTGCAGTGTTTTCTACTTTTTTCATAGTATTATCAAAATTCATTTTTTTAGCCATATATATTCCTCCAATCAATTTTTTTATTTATATATACTTTTCATAAATTCACTAATAAGATCACTACTCTTACTTTTTTCAACTAATTTTTTTCCTAATTGAATATTATCCGTAATAATATTATCTACATCCATATCAATCATATTATTTATACTCTCTTCAGTATTTATTGTCCAAGCAAACAATTCTTTACCACTATTATGAACAGTATTAACTAAACTTTCATTTACATTTGATGCTTCAACACTAAATGCATCAGCATATTTAGCATCTGTTATTTCTCCAATTGCTATACTCATAACATAAACTGTTTTTATTTCTTTATCTTCTTTTTTTACTTTTTCTAATACACTATATATTTGTGAAGTAATAACACATCTATTTTCAAATTTATATTTTTTAATTAAATCTACTACTTGTTTTTCAAAATCTTTTTCTTCACCTATTGGTTTTAATTCAATATTAAGTCTAATATTATTATCTTTAGCATACTGTAATGCTTCTTTTAATAATGGTATTTTTTCATCTTTAAATTTTTTATTAAAGAAACTTCCTGCATCAAGCTTTTCAATTTCACTATAATTCATATCGATAATATCTTTATCTACACCAGTTACTCGACCTAAATTAGTATCATGAGATACCACTATTTGTCTATCTTTTGTTTGTTGAACATCTAATTCTATCCAATCAGCACCTAACTTTTTAGCACCTCTAAATGCTGCCATAGTATTTTCAGGATATTTAACACTTGCTCCTCTATGAGCAGTTATCTCCATTTTTCTTATATATTTAATATTAAGATTAGTCTCACCTGTTATTACTTGATATGTAAATAAACTACCTGCAATAACTGATAGTAATACTACAATAGTTATAATATATTTTAAAATTGTACTATGTTTTTTATCTTTTATAGTCTCTTTATAAGTAATATGTTTTATTTTTTCTTTTTTATCTGTTTTATGTTTATAAAACATTGCACTAATAGTTGCAAAACTTATTGAATTAGAAATAAAGGCAAAAATAATCAAACATACTACAATTAATAACCATACAATAGTTATAGACACACTTTCAATAACTTTTAGATTACCCAATATCTTACTAATT
>JAFWNS010000017.1 GCA_017510225.1 Bacilli bacterium | reverse complement strand
AAATCAACATTATTTAATGCAATTACTAATCAAAAAATTTTAGCAGAAAACTATCCGTTCGCAACAATAGAACCAAATGTAGGAGTAGTAACAGTACCAGATGAAAGAATGGATAAATTAAAAGAAATGTATGAACCAGAAAGGTTTATCCCAACAGCTTATGAATTTACAGATATAGCTGGATTAGTAAAAGGGGCATCTAAAGGAGAAGGTTTAGGTAATAAATTCTTATCTCATATAAGAGAAGTAGATGCCATAGTAGAAGTAGTTAGATGTTTTGATGATGGTAAAATCATTCATGTAGATGGAACCATTGATCCAGTAAGAGATATAGAAACAATTAATTTAGAATTAATAATTGCAGATTTAGATATAGTGAATAATAGATTAGATAAAGTAGCTAAAAAAGCTAGAACTACCAAAAACAAAGATGATTTAATAGAAGTAGAAGCTTTAGAAAAATGTAAAAAGGCTTTAGAAGAAAATATTCCACTAAGACAAATAGATTTAGATAAAGATGAGAAAAATATATTAAAATCGTATAGTTTTCTAACATTAAAACCAATTATATACTTAGCTAATGTAACTGAAGATGATATAGGTAACGAAGACAATATTTATGTTAAACAAGTAAAAGAATATGCTTCTAAAGAAAACGCAAAAGTAGTTAGTCTTTGTGCAGCTATAGAAGAGGAATTAAGTGAATTATCAAAAGAAGATAAACAAGAAATGTTAGAAGGACTAGGTTTAGGAGAAAGTGGTTTAGATAAATTAATTACTGCTACTTATGATATTTTAGGACTTGCAACATATTTTACAGTAGGAAAAGATGAAGTAAGAGCCTGGACATTTAAAAAAGGAATGAATGCCAAAAAATGTGCTGGAATTATTCATACAGATTTTGAAAAAGGATTTATCAGAGCAGAAGTTATGTCATATGATGATTTAATAGAATGTGGAAGCGAATTAAAGGTAAAAGAAGCAGGGAAAGCAAGACTTGAAGGAAAAGACTACTTGATGCAGGATGGAGATATCTGTCATTTTAGATTTAATGTATAAAAAAAGACGCTAATTATAGCGTCTTTTTTAACTAAACATACTACTAAAAACAAGTCCAAAAACAAATAAAACTAAAACAAGTATTAAGCAAAACGCAATATAAAAGAATGCTCTAAACGGAGATGGTGCTATATTTAATTGATAATCATATTCTTGATCAACACCACTATTAGAGTTAGCCTCTTTTTCAATAACAAAAGATTTCTTACAATATTCACATCTGCAAGACCTATCATTGTCTTTAAATTCTAAAGTTCCGCCACAACAAGGACATTTTTTCTCGATTAAATTCATACTATCACTCCTATAATAATTATAACATAAAAAAATAATTATAAAATAAAATTTACAAAACATAATTTTTTTGCTATAATACATACGAGTATTTTAAATACTCCTTACTCATAAATTAGTTATGGGTCATTAGTCCAAGAGGAGGTGCGATATGAGACAATATGAAATTATGTTTATCGTAAAACCAGATATGGAAGAGGCTGAGATTAAGAAAACAGCTGATACTATGAAGAAGGTTTTAACTGATAAAAAAGCAAAAGTAGTAGAAGAAAAAGCAATGGGACAAAAAGAATTAGCATATGAAATTAACAAAGCTAAAACTGGATACTATTATTTATATGTAGTAAATGCTAAATCAAATGCTATAGATGAATTTGATCGTGTTGCTAAAATAAATGAAAATCTATTACGTCATATAATTGTAAAAAAAGACGAAGAAGAAAAATAAGAGGTAGAATATGAACAAAGTATTTTTAATAGGAAGATTAACAAGAGATCCTGAATTAAGATATACTGGAAGTAATACTCCAGTAGCAACTTTCTCAATTGCTATTAATAGAAATTTTACTAATAGCCAAGGGGAAAGAGAAGCAGATTTTATTAATATAGTAGTATGGAGAAAACAAGCAGAAAACGTTAAGAACTATCTACAACAAGGTAGTCAAGTAGCTATAGATGGACGTATTCAAACAAGAAATTATGAAGATAAAGAAGGACAAAAGAGATATGTTACAGAAGTAGTTGCTGATAATGTTGAGTTTTTAGGTTCTAAAAATTCTGCTAATAACTCTAATACTAAGAAAGACAATGAAGAACCTACACCTTACGATTTTGGAGATAAAGAAGAACCAAAAGGTACAGATGTAGAAAGTAATCCATTTGCTGATTTTGGTTCTAGTATTGAAATTAGTGATGATGAATTACCATTCTAAAAGGAGGAAATTAAATGGCAGAATTTGGTCGTAGAAGAAGAAAAATATGTTTAATGTGCGCAGGCAGAGTTGAACTTGATTATAAAAACCCAGAAGTTTTAAAGAAATTTGTAAATGAAAAAGGAAAAATCTTATCAAGAAGAGCAACAGGAACATGTGCACGTCATCAAAGAGAAGTATCAAAAACAATTAAAAGAGCAAGAGCAATTGCTTTAATGCCTTATACAAAATAAAGAGACTATACAGGGCTCTTTTTATTTTACAAAAAGCAATAATTATTATATAATAATGAAGAGGAATACTAGGAGGAAAATATGGCTATTTTAAAAGAAAAAAGAAAAATTTTTAAAGCAATCAGACATGCTAAAACAATTTTTTTAATGGGACACAAAGATTTAGATTTAGATGCTCTAGGAAGTTGTGTAGGATTAGAATTATTGTTAAAGAAGAAAAAGAAAGATTGTTACATAGTTATAGATGATAAAGATCATGAATTAGGTGTAGAAAAAGTATTAAGAGAGTTAGAAGGGTGTATTAATGTAATTAAAAGTGAAAACATTGATAAAGTTATTAACCCTAATTTAAATAAAAACTTATTAATAGTTTTAGATACTAATAAAACAGACTTAGTACAAAGTAAAGATCTATTAAAGAAAGTAGATAAAAAACTAGTAATAGATCATCATGATTTAGGAAAATCAACAATAAAAGATGCCATCATGATTAATGATACAAATTCTTCTAGTACCTGTGAAATGATTACAAAACTAATAGAACATAATGATGTAGATATAGATTCATATTATGCAACTATATTACTATCAGGAATAGTTTTAGATACTAATAACTTTACTTTAAAAACAAGTAAAGATACATATTATGCAGCGTTCTATCTAGCAAGTCTAGGTGCTAGTGCTAAAAAAGTTCAATATTTATTAAAACAAGATATTGAAGAGTATAAAGAAAGACAAAAACTAATGACTAGTATAGATAAAATAGATAAGAAGATAGCTTTCACTAAAGCAGGGCCTAATACTATTTATAGAAGAGAAGATTTAGCTAAAGTAGCTGATACATTACTATTCTTTAATGATATAGAAGCATCTTTTGTAATAGGAAAAATAGGTAAGAATACAGTAGGATTAAGCGCAAGAAGTTTAGGGAACTATGACATTATAAAAATATTAGAAAAACTAGGTGGTGGAGGAGACGAAATAGAAGGAGCAGCTAGATTTGAAAACACTACACTAAGTAAGGTAGAGAAGATGATTAAAGAATATATTGCTAAAGAAGGTGAATAATATGGAAGTAATCTTTATCAAAGATTTAAGAAACCAAGGTAAAAAAGGCGATATAAAGAAAGTAAAAGATGGATATGCAGAAAACTTTTTAATCAAAAATGGTTATGCCGTAATAAAAAACAAGGAAAATTTAAAAAAATTAGAAAAAGAAAAAGCTAAAAAGAAAGAAGAAGAAACAATAAAAAAAGAAACAGCAGAAAAATTAAAGAAAAAATTAGATAAAGAAGTATTAGAATTTAAAGTTAAAACTGGTGCTGGAGACAAAGTGTTTGGAAGTATCAGTAGTAAACAAATAAAGGATGCTTTAAAAGAAAAGAAATATGATATAGAGAAAAACCAAATAGATCTAAAAAAAGCCTTATCTTCATTAGGGTTTCATGATGTAGATATTAATTTATATCCAAAAATTAAAGCAACCATAAAAGTACACATAATAAAATAGAGGTGAGAATATGCCAATAAAAACATTACCAAATAATTTAGAAGCAGAACAATCTGTATTAGGTGCTTGCTTTCTATCTAAGTATGCACTACAAAAAGCCTGTGAAACATTAACGCCAGACTCTTTTTATAGTGATAAAAATGGTAAAATTTTTGCGGCAATGAATGCACTAGTAGATGAAAAAACACCAATAGATATCGCAACAATAACTAGTTATTTAAAAAACAAAAAAGAATTAACAGAAGTAGGTGGAGTTGAATATTTAACAGAAATATTAAATTTTGTACCTACTGCTAGTAATATAGATTATTATATAAAAAATGTAGAAGATACATATATTCTTAGAAATCTAATAGAAACTGCTACAGAAATAGCTTCTGATGGATATAATACTGACGAGACAGTAAATGAAATATTAGATAATTCTGAGAAAAAAATATTAAATATAGTTAAAAATAGAAGAACAAGTGAATTTAGAAGTATTAAAGATATTTTAAAGAAAACACAAGAAGATTTAGAAAAATTATCAGAAAGTACTGGAGAAGTAACAGGTCTATCTACAGGTTTCTATGATTTAGATAAGATAACTACAGGACTACATGAAAATGAACTTATCATTATAGCAGCAAGACCTGCTATGGGAAAAACTGCTTTTGCTTTAAATCTTGCTACTCATATTGCTATGAGTCAAGATAAATCAGTTGCACTATTTAACTTAGAGATGAGTGCTGAGCAATTAGCACAAAGAATTATATCTTCATTAGGACAACTAGAAGGATATAAACTAAGAACAGGAAACTTAATGAACAATGATTGGAAAAGAGTAAATGAAGCAGTATCACAACTTGCTACTACAAATATGGTTATAGATGATACACCAGGTATTACAATAGGAGAAATAAGAGCTAAATGTAGAAGATTAGCTAGTTCTGAAAACGGATTAAGCGTAGTTATTGTTGACTACTTACAACTAATTTCTGGTGGTAAAAATTATGGAGCCAACAGACAACAAGAAGTATCAGATATTTCAAGAAGCTTAAAAACATTAGCTATGGAATTAGGGGTTCCAGTAATAGCGTTATCACAATTATCAAGAAGTGTTGAATCGCGTGAAGATAAAAGACCATTGATGAGTGATCTACGTGAATCAGGATCAATAGAACAAGATGCAGATATAGTTGCTTTCTTATATAGAGATGACTATTATAATAAAGAAGCAAGAACAGAAGATAACAATAGTATAAGTGAACTTATAATAGGAAAACATCGTAATGGACCAACCGCAACAATAGAACTATTATTTAAGAAGAATACATCTAAGTTCTTAAATCTAAAAAAATCAGATAGAAAAGTGGAGGAATAAAATGGGTAAAACGATAGAAAAAATCATCATAGTATTATTAATAATAAGTATTATACCTTTAACTGTCGGATTTACTAATAAAACAGACAATCCACGTACTTTATATCACGTATACTTAAAAGGTAAATCTTTAGGATTAATAAAATCTAAAAAAGAGTTAGAGGACTACATTGATCAAAAACAACAAAAAATAAAAGAAAAATATCATGTGGATAAAGTATATTTACCAGATGATATAGACATAGTTAAAGAAAATACATATGAAACAAAAGTAATGAGTGTAGATAAAATCTATAAAAAGATTAAAGACAGATCTCCATTTACTATTGATGGATATATTATTAATATAAAAGGATTAGATACAAAAAATGCTAAAGGTAAAAAGATTAAAGGAAAAAAACAAACTATCTACGTATTAGATAGAAAAGTATTTGAAGATTCTGTAGATAATACAGTAAGATCATTTGTTTCTAAAGAAGATTATGCAGCCTATAAAAAAGGAAAACAAAAAGAAATAAAAGATACAGGAAAGAAAATAGAAAAGATTTATATTAAGAATAAAATAACTATTAGAAAAGGAAATATTCCTGTTAACAAAACAATATATCAAAACAAAGAAAACTTAAGTAAATATTTGCTTTTTGGAACAACAAAAGAACAAAAGAAGTATAAAGTAAAAGCAGGAGATACTATTAGTGATATAGCTTTCAATAATAAAATTTCAACAGAAGAATTCTTAATAGCTAATCCAACTTTTACAGATGAAGATAATTTATTATATGATGGACAAGAAGTAACTTTAGGTGTTTTAAAACCTCAATTTAGTGTTGTAGAAGAGGATCATGCAGTATTTAGAGAAGAAAAGAATTATACTACTGAAACAAAGTATGATAACTCTAAAGATGTAGGATACACTAAAATAACACAAAAAGGTGTAAAAGGAGAAAACAAAGTTACTCAAAAAATACAAAAAGTTAATGGTGAAACAGTAAATGTTGTTCCAGTTAACACTGAAGTAATAAAAGAGCCAGTAAAAGAAGTAATTGTTAGAGGTGGTAAAAAATCTAACTATTCTGGTGGAGATGCTCCATATACTGGTGGTGGTTACGGAGACGTAATAGCTACTAAAGGACAATTTGGATGGCCAGCATCATGTTCAACTGTATCAAGTGGATTTGGATATCGTTGGGGAGTACTACATGATGGAACAGATATAGCAGGTTGTGGTTATGGATCTAATATATTTGCTGCTCAATCTGGAACAGTAGTACAATCAGGATCAAAATTTGATAATGGACAATATGTCACAATAGATCACCATAATGGATATTTCACAATGTATGCACATCTTTGCGTAGGTTGTAGATATGTCTCAGTAGGACAACATGTAGAAAAAGGACAAGTAATTGGTGGTATGGGACAAACAGGTGCCGCAACAGGAGTACACTTACATTTTGCTATCTGGAAAGGATATCCATACAGAGGAGGTCATGCTTTAAATGCAATGTCATTCTATTAAAATGAAAGTTAAAAACATTGCTAGCGGATCTAAAGGAAATTGTACAATAGTGTTATGCAATAACACAAACATAATAATAGATATGGGAATTTCCTACTTAGCTTTAAAAAGAAGCTTAGAAGAGAAATCCCTTTCTTTTTTAGATTTTAAAGCAATATTAATAACTCATAGTCATAAAGATCATATAAAAGGATTATCTACTCTAATAAAACATACTAAAATAATGGTCTATATACCAGAAAAAATGTATAAAGAAATAAAAGATATAGTACCTAAAGATAGATGTGTTTTCATAGAAGATAAATTTAATATAGAAGATGTAGATATAGAATTAATACATACATCTCATGATACAGATTGCTCTGTAGGATATATAATAAATTATAATGATAAAAGCTTAGTATATGTAACAGATACAGGATATATAAATAGAAAGTTTCTATCAAAAATGAAAGAAAAAGATATGTATATAATAGAAAGCAATCATGATGAAATAATGCTAATGGATGGACCATATCCAAGATTCTTAAAAGAAAGAGTAATAAGTGATAAAGGACATCTATCTAATAAAACAACAGCTAAATATCTAAAGAAAATAATAGGTAAAAATACCAAAAACATAATGTTAGCTCACTTAAGCGAAAAAAATAATACAGAGAAGAAAGCCTTAGAAGCAATAGAAGAAGAATTAGGTAATATAGATATCAGTATAACAATTGCTAAACAAGATAAAGAAAGTCCATTTATAGAGGTGTAATATGATAAAAATAATTACAGTAGGAAGTATTAAAGAAAAGTATTTAAAAGACGCTATAGAAGAATATAAAAAAAGATTAAGTAGATATACCAAATTAGAAACAATAGAAGTAAAAGATGAAGGTTTAGTAGAAGAAAAGAAAGCTATAGAATTAGAATCTACAAAGATAGAAAAACACATAAATGAAAGAGATTATATAATTACACTAGAAATAGAAGGAAAAGAACTAAATAGTATAGAGTTTGCTGAAAAACTAGAAAAAATACAAATAGAAAATAGTAATATAGTATTTATAATAGGTGGAAGTTATGGACTATCAGATAATATAAAAAAGAAAAGTAATTGGCACTTATCATTTTCTAAAATGACTTTTCCACACCAACTATTTAGAGTATTTCTCCTAGAACAAATCTATAGAGCTTATAAAATAAATAATAATGAAAAATATCACAAGTAGGTGAGATTATGATAGGTAATAATTGGGATAATGTATTAAATGAAGAATTAAAAAAAGAATATTTCCAAGAACTAATGAGTTTTATAAAAAGTGAGTATAAAACTAAAATAATATATCCAAAACAAAGTGAAGTATTTAATGCTTTTAGATATACAGATTTTGATGATGTTAAAGTAGTAATACTAGGACAAGATCCATATCACGGACCTAATCAAGCAGAGGGATTATCATTTTCTGTAAGTAATGAAGTATTGAAACCACCTTCTTTAAAGAATATTTTTAAAGAATTAGAAAATGATTTAGGTATCAAATATCCAGAATCAAATTCATTAAAACCTTGGGCTAAAGAAGGGGTATTATTATTAAATGCAGTCCTTACGGTAGAAGAACATAAACCTACATCTCATAAAGATAAAGGTTGGGAAACATTCACTGATGAGATAATAAGAACAATCAACAAAAAAGAAACTCCTGTAGTATTTATATTATGGGGAGCATATGCAAGAAAAAAGAAGGAATTAATAACTAATCCAATACACTTAGTAATTGAATCAGCTCATCCTTCACCATTCTCTGCATATAATGGTTTCTTTGGATCAAAACCATTTTCTAAAACAAATAAGTTTTTAAAACAAAACAATCTAAAAGAAATAGATTGGAGAGTAGAATAAAACTAGTTATTTCTAACTAGTTTTTTTGTGCTTGAACAACTGTAATAGCAACAACACCAACTATATCCAAAGCATTACATCCTCTAGATAAATCATTAACCGGATAATTCATACCTTGGGTAATAGGACCATATGCTTTAGCTTTAGCAAGTCTTTCAACTAATTTATAAGCGTTATTACCAGCATCTAAATCAGGGAAAATCAGAACATTAGCTTTGCCAGCAACTTCACTATCAGGACATTTAATTTTAGCAACTTCAGGTACTATAGCAGCATCTGCTTGTAATTCACCATCTATTTTTAAGTTAGGATTAACCTTTTTAGCTAATTCAGTAGCATTAATTATTTTATTAACGTTATCATGTTTAGCACTACCTTTAGTAGAATGAGAAATCATTGCAACTTTAGGTTCTTTATCTACAAGTAATTTAAAGCTTTCTGCACTATTAACTGCAATATGAGATAACTCTTCGCTATTAGGATATTGATTTAATCCAGAATCAGCAAATATAAACACACCATTTTCCCCATATTCACAATTAGGAACTTCCATCAAGAAGAAAGCAGATACAAGTTTAGTAGTAGCTTTATTTCTAATAGTTTGTAATGCAGGTCTTATAACATCGGCAGAAGAATGGCTTGCCCCACTAACAATACCATCTGCAAAACCAGATTTAACTAACATACAAGAAAAATACATATAATCATTCTTAATAGTATTAACAGCTTCCTCAAAAGAAATACCCTTATGTTTTCTTTCTTCATAATAAGTATTAATTAACTTATCAATATAAGGAAAAGTATTAGGATTAATAAAAGAAACTTTATCAAGAGTAAACTTGTTTTTAGCTTTATTAATCTCATCTTCATTACCAATCATAATAATATCAGCAATATCTTCCTTAGTTATAATACTAGCTGCTTCTAAAACCCTCTCATCATTAATCTCAGGAAGAATAATTTTCTTCTTATTTAATTTAGCTCTTTCTTTAATAGACTCAATAATCATAATTAACTCCTACTTCTCTTTTAATATTTCAAATTCTTCTATCTTTTCATTCTCATATAACTCTTTTTGTTTATAACCAAATAAAAATCTAATCATATTCATAGGGAATTTATTAATTATTTCATTATTTATATTAACATTATCATTATAAAACTTAATAGAAGCACTTAATTGCAATTCATTATCATTAAGTTCATCAAGAATTTTCATAAGATTTTTTCTTTTATATAACTTTTCATTCTCATCCATAGTTTTAAATATCTTATTATAATTCTTTCTTAAATAATTATGTAATTCTAAAGAAGACATACCATCTTTAGAAAAATCATCAAGCTCTTCCATAAAATCTTTTTCTTTTAAACTTTTTCTAATTAGAGGTATACATTTTCTTAATAAGTCTAATTTCTTATCTAATAAAATATCAATATTATTTTCAGCCTCACTAATTTTAATTACTATAAACTGACACTTACTATGATAAATAACTGTAATTAACACTGATATCGCAATAAGAATAATACATCCAATAATTATATACATAATACCACCTCTATACTAAAATGATTATATCAAAATAATCAATAACTTACAATATTATGTAGCCGAACTAGAAGAAAATTTCTCATCAAAAGTTTGATCTGTTTCACTAGGTTCAGTACCCTTAATAAAATACATTAATTTTTTCTTAGAACTATTATTAGATATAGGTTTACCAGATATAGGATCAACAAACATAGCAGATACATTTTTAGGTAATTTATACCACTCATTATCTTTGTTTTCTTCATATTTTTCCATAACTCTATACCAAATATTTTGTGAATATCTATATTCTTTAGGCTTCAACTCTTTATTATTATCATAACCAACCCATACAGAACCAACTAAGTATTTATTATAACCAATATTCCAATTATCAGTATCAGTAGTACCACTCTTTAAAGCATATTTATGTTTAAGTTTAGAATTTAATCCAATCGCAGTAGGATAATTATAATCTATATAATTAGGATCATAAGTGGTTGTTAATAGATTGTTTAATATATAGACTAAACTAGAATTTAAAACTAGTTCCTTTTCTTTATTAAACTTATATAAAACTCTACCATCGCCATCTTCAACTTTTTCTATTAGATGAGGTTTAACCTTATAACCCATATTTGCAAAAGAAGCATATCCTGCCGTCATTTCTTTAATATTAATCTCATTAGTACCAAGCGGTAGAGAAGGAATATCTTCTAATTTAGAATTAATTCCAACCCTTCTCGCAACATTTATTAAAGCTTCACTTCCTAAAAAAAGATGAGTCTTAACAGCATATATATTTTCAGAATAAGCAATTGCAGTTGCCATAGAAATAGGCTTATTTCCATATTTATTATTATAATTTTTAGGAGAATACTTAGTTTTATTATTTAAATTAAAAGTAGTTTCTTCACTAGTAAAAGAAGAAGATGCAGTAAAACCATTCTCTAAGGCTGCATAATATAAATATGGTTTCATAGTAGATCCAACTTGTCTTTTAGAATTAGTAACCCTATTATAAGAAGATTTATTATAATCTTTACCACCAACTAAAGCTTTAATACCACCAGTTTTAGGATCCATTAAAACAGAAGAAACTTCTACTTTAGAACTATTAGGAATCTCTTCTTTAACTATAGTTTCTAATTCTTTTTGTAAGTTATAATCCAAACTAGTATATATCTTTAAACCCTTAGTATCACTAATAGATTTAGGTATTTCATTTATAGTTTTTAACTCATCTAATACCGCATCTTCATAATACATCGCAATACTTATATTATCCCTATCTTTTTCTCCAATAAATTTCAATTTTTCATCATAAACTTTATTCTTTTCTTCTTCAGAAATAACTTTATTCTTAACTAATTCTTTTAATACTAATAATTGTCTTTTTTTAGCTGCTTTATAATCTATTAAAGGAGAATATATACTAGGAGCTTTAGGAATGCCAACTAATATAGAAGACTCTGCTAAAGAAAGATCTTTTGCCTTCTTACCAAAATAAAACTTAGAAGCATTCTCTATTCCATACATACCATGACCATAATTAATAGTATTTAAATAACCCTCTAATATCTCATCTTTAGAATAATTATCTTCTATTCTAATTGTATACCAAATCTCATCCCATTTTCTTTTCCAAGTTTTATCAAAATCCAAAAATAAATTTTTAGCATATTGCTGTGTTATAGTAGAAGCACCTTGTACATTCTTACCATTAGATACATTAATATAACCAGCCTTTAATATTCTTAAAAAATCAAAACCATGGTGCTTATAAAAATTCTTATCTTCAGTATATATAGTACAATTAATAACATTATCAGAAATATTATTTAAATTAACCCAATTGGTTGCTTTATTACCTTGAAAAAACAACTTCTTCTTATTATCATACAACGCAATATTACCTGCACTATTAATACTTAATTTAGGACAACTCTTAATATAAATAAAGATACCACCAAAACTAATTATAAATATTAATACAATAAATATAATAATTCTCTTAATTTTTTTCATAAAGACCAACCTTTCTTTATTATTATTAAAAATAAGAACTAAAATATGTATTAAAATTTATTAATATATGTTATAATCTAAACTGTAATTTAATGTGAGGTGTTTTTATGCCTAAAATAAATATAAAAACTAGTTTAAAAAACGATATAGAAGAAATTAAAGATGAAGTAGTATCTAAAGTAGATAAAGATAAGATTACTTATTATGAAAAGAATAAAACTAAAGTAATATATGATTATAAAGAGAATACATTAATAAGAGATAATGATGATATTAATATGGTATATACTTTTAATAGGGATAAAGAAACTACAGGTAAAATACTAGTAAAAGAACTAAATAGAGAATTACATGTTAAAATAAAAACAAAAGAGTTAAAGAAACAAAACTATAATTTAGAAATAAAGTTTAAAGTTGAAGATCAAAACTTTATATATAAAATAGAAGTAAAGGAGAATTAGTATGAGTATTATTAAAGAATTAACAGAAGATATTAAGAAAATAGTTAAAAAAGCTGGCTATGAAGTAGAAAATTTAGTATTAGAAACATCTAATAGACCAGATTTAGGACAATATCAAATAAATGATGCGATGAATCTTGCTAGAACATACCATAAAAACCCAAGAGAAATCGCAGAAGATATAGTAAAAGAATTAGAAAAAGATAATAGATTTACTAATTTAAATATTGCTGGTCCTGGATTCATTAATATTACTTTAACTAATGATTATTTAATAGATTGTTTAAATAAATTAACTACTAGTTTAGATGATATTATAGATAAAAAAGAAAAAAAGAAAGTAATTATAGATTATGGTGGAGCAAACGTTTCTAAAGCTTTACATGTAGGTCATTTAAGAAGCGCTAATATTGGAGAAGCTTTAAAAAGACTTGCTAAAACATTAGGATATGAAGTACTAGGAGATGCTCATTTAGGAGATTTTGGTAGACCATTAGGAATGGTTATAAAAGAAATTCAAGAACTACATCCAGGATTACCATACTTTGATCCTAATTATACAGGGGATTATAGTGAAATAGTTTTACCAATCACAAACGAAGATTTAGAAAAAATATATCCAATTGCTTCACAAAAAGCTAAGAATGATGAAGAATATTTAAATGAAGTAAGACAAATAACAAACAAATTTCAAAACAAAGAAAAAGGATATTATGAATTATGGAAGAAAATAGTAGAAATATCTAAAAGTGATATTAAGAAGACATATGATAATATTAATACTGATTTTGAAATATGGAACGGAGAAAGTGACGAAGCAGAATATCTAAAAGAAACAAAAGAAATATTTGAAAAGAAAGAACTTTTAAAAGAAAGTGATGGGGCAAAAATAGTAGAAGTAAAAAAAGAAGAAGATAATGCTCCGATGCCACCATTAATGTTTTTAAACTCAAATCATACATATACATATGCTACAACAGATCTAGCAACTATCCTAGATCGTAAGAAAAACTATAATCCAGATGAAATATGGTATGTAACAGATGATAGACAATCACTTCATTTTGAACAAGTATTCCGTGCTGCTAGACTTGCAAACCTAGTAGATGAAAAAGTAAATTTAGAACATATTCCATATGGAACAATGAACGGAAAAGATGGGAAACCATTTAAAACTAGAGATGGTGGAGTAATGTCTTTAAAAGAATTAATAAAATTAGTTAATGAAGAAACAATAAAGAAAATAAATAATGATACAATGTCTGAAGAAGAAAAGAAAGATATATCTAAAACAGTTGCTATTGCTGCAATCAAATATGCAGACTTAGTACCTTTCAGAACAACAGATTATATCTTTGAAATAGATAAATTCTCAGAAATAGAAGGAAAAACTGGACCTTATCTATTATATTCAACTATTAGAATGAAATCATTATTAGAAAAATCTAAAGATTTACCTAAAAATAAAATAACTAAGTTTAAAACAAATACAGAAACAGACATTACATTACAAATATTAAACTTACCATTAGTATTAGATAAATCATTAGAATTAAAATCATTAAATGAAATAACAGAATATCTATTTAAATTAACTTCTTTATACAATAAATTCTATTCAGAAAACAAAATATTAACTGAAGAAGACAGCGAATTACAAGAATCTTGGTTAGCTTTAACTAGTATAGTTTATAGTATAAATAATTTACTATTAGATATACTATCTATTAAAGTTCCAGAAAAAATGTAGAAAAACTATTGTAAATATATTAGATATATGTTATAAGTTTATACAGGTGATTTTCACTACATAAATATTGAATTAAACATATAATGTTTTATTAGGAGGATCATATGAAAGTTAGTAAAATGCCGAAAGAAGAATTAGAGTTATTATCAAACAAAGAATTAACTAGATTAATCTTAGAAGAAAACAAAAAACCTATGAGTACTGCGGATTTGTTTAAAAAGATAATAGAATTATTAGGGTTACCTAAGAAAACTTTTGAAGCTAAAATTGCAGATTATTATACTGCTATCGCTACTGATAAGAATTTTGTCTTATTAGATGATGGTAGATGGGATTTAAAGAGTAAATATAAATCTGATAAAGTAGTTAAATTAGAAGAAGATGATGACGAAGAAGATGACGATGATCCAGAAACAGAAGAAGAAATAATCGATGAAGCACCAGAAGAAGATAACTATGATGATACAGATGAAGATTATGATGATGAAGCAGAAGAAGATTTAAAAGACTTAGTAGTTATAGATGAAAACGAACTAGAGGAATAATCTAGTTTTTTTCTTATAAAGTATGATATAATACGAAACAGAAAGGGTGATATCATGATAGAGAGATTAGAAGCAACCTTAAAAAAGTATAACGAATTACAAGAAGAACTAACAAAGCCAGAAGTATTAGGTGATATAAAAAAGACAAGAGAGTATTCTAAAGAACTATCAGAAATAGAAGATATTGTTACTTGTTATAAAAGATATAAAAAAGTATTAGAAGATATAGAAAATACAAAAGAAATGACTAAAGATCCAGAATTAGGAGAAATGGCTAAAGAAGAATTAAAAGAACTTGAAGATGAAAAAACTAAATTAGATAAAGAATTAGAAATACTTCTAATACCAAAAGATCCTAATGATAGTAAGAATATTATTATGGAAATAAGAGGAGCTGCAGGTGGAGATGAAGCTAATATCTTCGCAGGAGATTTATTTAGAATGTATACAAGATATGCAGAAAAACAAGGTTTTTCATGCCAAGTATATAACTCTATAGATGGTACTGCTGGAGGATATTCGCAAATAGAGTTTATTATTAAAGGAACAGGAGCTTATTCTTTATTAAAGTATGAAAGTGGATCCCACAGAGTACAAAGAGTACCAGTAACAGAATCAAATGGAAGACTACAAACTTCTACTGCTACAGTATTAGTAATGCCAGAAGCAGATGATGACGTAGATATAGAAATAGATCAAAATGATTTAAGAATAGATGTATATAGATCAAGTGGTAAAGGTGGACAAGGAGTAAATACAACAGATTCAGCAGTTAGAATTACCCATTTACCAACAAATACAGTAGTAACTTGTCAAAATGAAAGAAGTCAAATTCAAAATAAAGAACAAGCTATGAAAGTATTAAAATCGCTATTATATGAACAACAAGAACAAGAAAGATTAGAAAAAGAAGGAAATGAAAGACGTAGTAAAATTGGTACAGGTGATAGAGCAGAAAAAATAAGAACATATAACTATCCACAAAATAGAGTAACTGATCATAGAATAGGATTTACTACTAAGAATTTAGATAGAGTAATGGATGGAGATTTAGATGAAGTCATAAACGCTTTAATTCAAGAAGATCAAAAAAGGAAACTTGCAGGTCAAGAAGAGTAATATGAAAGTAGAAGATTTAATAGTATATGGAAAAGAATATATTCACTCTGATTATGTAAAAATGTTACTAGGAGATATTCTAAATTTGAATCCTTTAGAACTTCTAAATCACTTAGATGATTATGTAGAAGAAGACAAAGTAAAACTCTTCAAAGAAGAGATGAACAGTCTAAAAGAAGGTAAACCTATACAATATGTATTAGGTCATGTAAATTTCTTTGGTAATAAGTTTTATGTTAACAAAAATGTGCTCATACCACGTTTTGAGACAGAAGAGTTAGTTGAAAAAACTATAGAATATATAAATAAGTACTTT
>JAFWNS010000016.1 GCA_017510225.1 Bacilli bacterium | reverse complement strand
GGAGTTTGTACGTAAAGGTAGAGCATCTAAAGATCCAGATGTATGGAAAAAATATGTCAAGATAATGGAAGAAGGAAACATACCTAAATGGTTTATAAAATCTTGTCAAAAGATTAAATACATGTTCCCTAAAGCTCATGCTGCAGCTTATGTTATCTCAGCTTTTAGAATAGCTTGGTATAAAGTACATATGCCAGTATATTTCTATAGTTCTTGGTATTCATCAAAAGCAGTAGATGTAGAAATAGATTCTATGATTAAGGGATATGACTCTATAAAGAAAAAAATAGAAGAAATAGAAGAAAAGGGTTATGAAGCTTCTAATAAAGAGATGAATCAATTAGAAAGTTTAAGAATAGGATTGGAAGCTACTGCTCGTGGAATTAAATTCTTAAATGTAGACCTATACAATAGTGAAGCAACTGACTGGGTAGTTAAAAATGATAATGAGATATATCCACCATTTAATTCTATAGATGGATTAGGTGATACAGTTGCTCATAATATAGTAAGAGAAAGAAAAAAGAAACCATTTATTAGTATAGAAGATATCCAACATCGTGCTAAAATATCTCAAACACTAATAGAAAAAATGAAAGAGATGGATATATTAAAAGATTTACCAGACTCTAATCAATTATCACTATTTTAGTGTAAAGTAGTAGACAAAATTAATTGTCCGCTACTTTTATTATGATATAATTAAAACAGATGAGGTGGTACCATGGATTTAGATAATTATAATTTTTTAGAAGAAGAAAATCTTACTAAAGGAATAAGATAATATGAAAGAAAAAATAAATGGTGTACTAGTTATTAATAAGAAAAAGGGTATGACATCTAGGGATGTAGTAAATGAAATATGCAAAATATTTAATACTAAAAAGATTGGTCATACTGGTACATTAGATCCTCTTGCAGAAGGTGTTTTAGTTGTGACTATAGGAAATGCTACTAAAATATCAGAATTATTAACTGCAGAATATAAAGAATATATTGCTGGTGCTATTCTAGGTATTAAAACTGATACTTATGATATAGAAGGCAAAGTAATAGACAATAAACCTGTAAAAGATAATTTAAAATTAGATAAAATTATCTCTAGTTATAAAAAAACATATATGCAAGAAGTACCAATCTATTCAGCAGTAAAAGTAAATGGTAAAAAATTATATGAGTATGCTAGAAATAATGAAGAAGTAGAATTGCCAAAAAAGAAAGTAACTATTAAAGAAATAGAATTATTAAGTACAGATAGAAATGAATTTATGTTTAAAGCTTTAGTTTCTAAAGGTTGTTATATTAGAAGTTTAATTAATGATATTGGAGAAAGTCTAAATACTTATGCTACTATGACTAAACTAATTAGAACTAAATTAGGTAAGTTTAATATAGAAAATTCATATACTTTAGATGATATAAGAAATAATAATTATAAATTATATTCTATAGATGAAGCCCTAGATTATCCTGTAATAGAAATAGAAGATAATTTATATAAAAAAATATCTAATGGAGTAAAAATAAATAATAAATATAAAATAAAAGATAAAGTAATATTTAAATATAAAGATAAATTACTTGGAATATATGAAAGAGATAAAGATATGTTAAAGACATGGAAGAATTTTAATACTAAGTAAGGTGATTATATGGATGTTAAAAACTTAAATATAGAAAAGAATAAAATAAGTACTAAATCTCCTATGAAATTAGCTAAAGAAAAATCAAGAATATTTATATTTAATACAATTCTATGGATTTCATCAGCTACCTTAATAGGAGTATCTATAAATAATATAGATAGATATACAAAAGATACTTATAATATTTATTCTGGAAGAAAACTTACTATAAGTAAAAAAGATCAAGAAAATATAATTAAAAATATTGAAAAAAAATATAATATTAAAATAAAAGAAAAACAAAAAAGTAGTATATTATTTTTTGATTCAATAGAAAGAAATAAAAAACTTACTCCAGATGAAAAAGCAAATTTTTATGGATTAGCTGATTTGATAGAAGATAATCCTTATATAGATAAAGAATCTGCATATACTAATTTATTAAATTTAGATATAAAACACAAAAAAAATCTAAAAGAAAAAGGGCTTGCTGGTTATTGGGATGGAAATGATATTTATATAGAAGATACAAATCCATATTGGGAACAGCACGTATTTTTTCATGAAGCAATTCATGCGATACATAATAATAGTGCTTTTGGGCCTAAATTTATATATGAAGGAATGACTGAGTTATTAGCGTCAGAATATTTAAATAAACCAAATATGACATATGATGAATATATAAGTTTAGTTAAAATGTTATGTGAAATAGTTGGAAGTGATACAGTATTAAAAGCATATTCAACTAATGATATGACATGTATTTATAATGAAATGGCAAAAATAGGAGGAAAACCTACAGATGCACAAGAATTAATTTATAATATTGACTATTATTTAGAGAATATAACTAATGAAAAACTATCAAATAAACAGAAAGAAAAATTGACAGGTGAATTATATACACTTAGAAAGTATTATTTAAAGAAAAACAATGAAGGTTATAAAGAAATAGATGAAGCTAATGATTTATTTGATAATTATTATATGAGTTTAATGAGAAATATAGAGGGTAATTATAGTTATGTTTATCCTAGAGAAAATAAAGTGTATTTTAATAGTGAATATAAAAATAGAAAAAGTAAGTAAAAGACTTTACAAATCATTAAAAATTTAGTATATTATATTTGCTTACCAATTCCAGGTTTAAAGATTTTCCGACTTTTTACTTAGTATTGGTGAATTTTAAAGAAAGGAAGTTTTATTATGGCATTAAGTAAAGATGAAAAAGCAAAAATCATTAAAGAATTTGCTAAGAGTAAGAATGATACTGGTTCAACAGAAGTACAAATCGCTATTTTAACAAAAGAAATTAACGATTTAACTGAACATTTAAAAGTACACATTCATGACTATCATTCACGTAGAGGTCTTCTTAAGAAAGTTGGACAACGTAAGAATTTATTAAAATACTTAGCTAAGAAAGATATTCAAAGTTATCGTGAAGTAATTAAAAAATTAGGATTAAGAAAGTAGACACGTTTTTTCAGTGTCTATTTTTTTAGAAATAAAGTAGACAAATATAATATAAAAGAGGTAGAAGTATGAAGAAGAAAAAGACATATGAATTAAAATTTCATGGAAGAAAAATAGTAGTAGAAACAGGAGAATTAGCAAAACAAGCTGATGGTGCAGTATTAGTAAGATATAATGATACAGTTGTATTAACTGCTGCTGTAGTATCTAAGAATGTTAACTTATTATCTGATTTCTTTCCACTAACAGTAAATTATCAAGAAAAATTATATTCAGTAGGTAAAATACCTGGTGGATTCATTAAAAGGGAAGGACGTCCTAGTGAAGCAGCTACACTTGCTGCTAGAATGATTGATCGTCCAATGAGACCATTATTCCCAGAAGGATTTAAAAATGAAGTACAAATAATATCAACAGTATTATCAGTTGACCAAGATTGTTCACCTGAATTAACTGCAATGTTTGCATCATCTCTAGCAACTTCAATTTCAAAGATTCCATTTAATGGACCAATTGCTGGAGTTAAAGTTGGACGTGTAAATGGTAAATTTGTCATTAATCCAACTCCAGAAGAATTAGAAAAATCAGAATTAGAATTAACAGTTGCTGGTACTAAAGATGCTATTAATATGGTTGAATCTAGCGCTAAAGAAGTACCTGAAGATATTATGTTAGAAGCATTAATGGTTGGACATGATGCAATTAAAGAATTAATTAAGTTTGAAGAAAAGATCATTAAAGATATCGGGGAAGAAAAAATGGAATATGAAACATTAACACCTGATAAGGAAATGATTGAACGTATAGAAAAACTTGCAACTAAGAAAATGGATAAAGCTTTACGTATTAAAGACAAGTTAGAAAAATATGCTGCTATAGATGCAGTTAAAGAAGAAATAATTGAAATCTATACAGAAGAAAATGAAGAATATTTAAAAGATATTGAATTAAAAGAATTACTTGCTAAAGTAAATATGGTTTTATCTGATATAGAATATAAATTATTTAGAAGTATTGTAGTTAAAGAAAAGAAACGTGCTGATGGACGTAAGATGGATGAGATAAGAAAATTATCTACTGATATCGATATGTTACCTAGAACTCATGGTTCTGCATTATTCACTAGAGGTGAAACTCAAAGTTTATCAGTAACTACATTAGGTGCTTTAGGAGAACATCAAATCCTAGATGGTCTTGGATTAGAAGATCAAAAAAGATTTATGTTACACTATAACTTCCCACAATTTTCAGTAGGTGAAACAGGAAGATATGGTGCTCCTGGAAGAAGAGAAGTAGGACATGGAGCTTTAGGTGAAAAAGCTTTACTACAAGTTATTCCAAGTGAAGAAGAATTCCCATATACAATTAGAATTGTTTCTGAAATATTAGAATCAAATGGATCATCATCACAAGCAAGTATTTGTGCTGGATGTATGTCATTAATGGCTGCAGGAGTTCCAATTAAAGCCCCAGTTGCAGGTATCGCAATGGGATTAATTACTCATGAAGATGATTATACTATTTTAACTGATATCCAAGGTATGGAAGATCACTTAGGTGATATGGACTTTAAAGTTGCTGGTACTAAAGATGGTATTACTGCACTTCAAATGGATATTAAGATTAGTGGTATTACAAAAGATATTTTAAAAGAAGCTTTAGCGCAAGCTAAAAAAGCAAGATTAGAAATATTAAAAGTAATTGCTAAACAAATTAAAGAACCTAGAAAAGAAGTATCTAAATATGCTCCTAAGATGGAAACATTTAGAATTGATCCTAATAAGATAAAAGAAGTAATCGGTCGTGGTGGAGAAATGATTACTAAGATTATTTGTGAAGCTTCTAATGTTACAGAAGTTACTAATGTAAATGCTGTTAAAGTAGATTTAGAAGAAGATGGAAGAGTAATTATCTATCATACAGATAAAGATGTAATTGAAAAAACAAAAGCTATGATTGAAGATGTAATTAAAGAAGTAGAAGTAGGAGAAATCTATAATGCTAAAGTTGTTAAAGTAGAAGACTTTGGATGTTTCGTAGAAATATGGCCTGGATGTGAAGGTTTAGTTCATATATCTCAACTTGCACACGAAAGAGTTAATAAAGTTACAGACATTGTAAATGAAGGAGACGAAATAATCGTTAAAGCTCTAGGAGCAGATAAACGTGGTCGTCAAAACTTCTCAAGAAAAGATGCTCTACCTAAACCAAAAACTAAAAAAGAAAAAAAATAAAAGACTTTTAAAAGTCTTTTATTTTATTATGTTTCCATCATCATAACTATCTTCAATTTCATAATTATCATCATTATTAATATCTAGTTTTTCAATAGTTAAATCAATATACTTATTAATAAAATTCTTAGGTCTAGGTCTTTTTTTACCAGTAGAAATATCATAAGCTGAAGAAGTAACCATAATCATAGTATCTTTATATATTTCTTTCCATTCTTCTAAAGCTAAAACTTTTCCCTTAGAATCAAAATCAATTGATTTTTCTATTATACCTTTTATTAATTTTGATTTATCATTGTCTGATAATTCATATTCTTCTTGCATACTCATAATCTCATCATCATCATCCAAAGAATTAATGAAATTTTTCATAATTTCAAAATTAGTCATTATATTCCCCCTCTCAAAAAGCAGACTTATTATACACTAAAACTTAATAAAAGTCAATAAATACTCATATAATCTACTAGGTGATTATATGAAAAAAGTATTAATAGTAATCTTTCTAACTATATTCAGTTTTTATTATACAAATAAAACGATTGATATTATAAGAGAAACAGATCCTATAATGAAAGAAATAAAAAAAAGTAATAATAAGTATTATAAAAAAGCTATGAATGCTAAAGTAGTTAATAATACTATAATACCTGGTATTAATGGGAAAAAAATAGATTATAAAAAAAGTTATAGAAAAATGAAAAAATATGGTAATTATAATGAAGTATTAACTGTATTTAAAGAAACAAAACCTAATATATCTATAAATAATATATATGATAAATATATAACAGTAGGTAATAATGAAAAAAAGTCTGTATCTTTAGTATTTAAAATAGAAAATAATACTGATATAGAAAATATTAAAAACATAAATAATATTTTAGTAAACAAAAATATAAAATCTACTATATTTATAGATGGATTATTTTTAGAAAATAATTTAGATTTAGTAAATAGTTTTAAACTTTCAGAATTAGAAATACTAAATTATGATAATTCTTATAAAGAAATCTATTTTTCTTCATCTATTAATTATTTAAATAATATTACAGGAAAGACTGCTAAATACTGTTATGCAGACTATGATAATAAAGAATTAATAGAATTATGTTCTAGATTAAAACTGCATACAATACTACCTACTATTAAAGTAGGAAACTATCCATATAAAGAAATAAAAAACAAATTACAAAATGCTTCAATTATATCTATACCAACAAATTCATCTACTGAAATAGAACTATCTACAGTAATAGATTATATTAAATCTAGAGGCTATACTTTTTTAACTTTAGATGAATTATTAAGTGAAAGTTATGATAAATAATTGAAAATTTTAAATAAAATGTTATAATAATGTGTCGAAAGAGGGATTATTATGGAAAAAAAACATAAAATAGTGAATTTAATAGAAAGATTAAAAGAAGAATATGGGGATAAATATGTAGTTGATAATTTTGAACAACTTATATTAGCTACTAAAAATGATTATTTATCTTATAAGTTTCTAAAAAATATTAAGGGAGCAAATTTTAAAGAGCATGAAAAAATAATATTAGACAATAAAAATCCTGCTTATAATTATTATTTGTTAGAAGATTTTGAAGATGCAGATATAGAAAAGCACGCTCAAGTAATTATAGATAGTAAAAATCCTAGGTATAATTATTATTGTGCTAAAGATATAGAAGGAGTAGATGTTGGTGCTCATGAACAAGCAGTTATTGAAAGTAGGAATGCTAAATATTGTTATTTCTTTGCTAAAGATGTAGAAGGTGCTAATAAAGCTAGATTAGGACAAATTATAATTAAAAGTGGTGATCCAAAATATAACTATTTATTCGCAAGAAGTATTAAATATACAAATGTAAAAGAGCATGGTAAAGCAGTTGCAAATAGTAAGAATGCTAAATATAATTATTTATTTGCTGCTAGTGTATTGGGCGCAGATATAGATTCTCATGAAAAAGTGGTTATGGAAAGTCTTGATCCAGAGTATTGTTATAAATTTGCAAGAGGCATACCTGAATCTGATATAAATAAATTTAAAAAAGTAATTACTGAATCTAAAGATCCAGAATTCTGTTATAGATTTGCTAAGGATGTTCCAGGAATTGATAGGAAAGACTTAGAAAAAGCAGTTGTAGAAAGTGAGAATTTACCATATAACTATTTATATGCTAAAGATATAGATGATGCTGATCTTAAATGTCATTATCAAGTATTCTTAGAAAATGGTAATGTTGCTGATTTAAATCAATTTGAAACATATATAGGTCTACCTATGGATTATGGATTAAGTCCTAAGAGAGTAAAAACTCTAATAAAAGAAATAAATGAAGCAATTCCTAAGAAAGTCAAATAAAATATTTGACTTTTTTATTATTTAGATATTGCTAAAATTAATATTTTCTTATATACTTTATATATAATAAAGGGGAATATATATGAAGAAGAAAGTATTATTATTAATAATTATGACATTATTTTTAGTTGGATGTAGTAAAGTTTCATATAGATATAGAGAATTTATTAAGAATAATGATTATAATATATCTGTAGAAGTACCTAGAAACTGGGAAGCTATAAAAAGTGATGCTGATGTAGATACTGGAGAATATGATAATTCTCTAAATCTTTCACATGAAAAATCATCAGCTAATATAAGTGCTAATATGACAGAAATTATAAATTCAAAAGATTATGAAATAAAATATTTTAAAAAGCAAGCAAAAGAAGTAAAAAAACAAAATAAAACTACTACAGATGTAGAAGAAAAGCAAGTAGGATTATATACAGTATATTATTATAAATATAATGAAGATAACTTTGAAAATATAGATTGTTTAGTATTTATAGATAAGAAAGAGTGTATTCAAATATCTGGTTATGCTAATTTAGATGAGAATATTAAAAGTGATGATATAAGAAAAGATATATTTAGATTAATCAATTCAATTATAATTGAAGAAGAGAATACTTAATTCTTTTTTTTTGCTTAAATAGCAATAAAATATTTGGAAAATATGTCTAAATATAGTATAATTGATAATAGGTGAATAATATGTATTTAAAACAAATAGTAACAAGTGGATTTAAATCTTTTGCAGATAAATTAGAGTTAAATCTTGATGATAAAATTACTTGTATAGTTGGACCTAATGGATCTGGTAAAAGTAATGTAGTAGATGCTGTTAGATGGGTATTAGGAGAACAATCAGTTAAATCCTTACGTGGTGAAGGATCAATGAGTGATGTTATTTTCTCTGGAAGTAAATCAAGAAATCCTCTAAATGTTGCCTCTGTAGAATTAATATTTGATAATAGTGATAAATATATAAATATTCCATATACTGATATATCTATTAAAAGAAAAATATATCGTAGTGGAGAAAATGAATATTATTTAAATGGAGAAAAATGTAGATTAAAAGATATAACTAATTTATTATTAGATTCAGGTATGGGAAAAGAATCTTTTAATATTATATCTCAAGGAGAAGTATCTAAAATACTTAGTAATTCACCTAGTGATAGAAGAATTATCTTTGAAGAAGCATCAGGTATATTAAAATATAAAAAACGTAAAGAAGAAGCTTTAAGAAAACTAGATAGAACTCATAATAACTTAGATAGAGTAAATGATATTATTACTGAGTTAGATATGCAAGTTGGTCCACTAAAAGAACAAAGTAGAAAAGCTAAAATATATTTAGAAAATAAAGAAGGATTAGATAAATATGAAATAGCTTTACTTGCATATGATATAGAAAATCAAACACAAGAATTAGAAAATGCTAAAAAAGAAAAAGATAAAGTAGATAGTGAAATACTAAATATTAGTACAACTACTTCTAAAAATGATGCATCTACTATAGATGATACTAATAAATTAGAAAAACTTGAAAAGAAAAGAATTGATCTTTCAAAAACATTAGTAAATACAACTGCAGAAGTAGAAAAGATTAATGGAGAAAGAAAATTACTTGCTTTAAGAAATAAAACTAAAGATAAAGAAGATAAAAATAAAGAAGAATTAAAAGAAAAATTAGAATCTAAGAATGAATTAGAATCTAAACTTACTATATTAAAAGATGAATTAGATATAATAATTAAAAAATCTAAGAATGAAGATAAAGAATATGATGGATTAAAAGAAGAAATTAATAATTTAAAAACAAAGAAAAATATGTTAAATAATGAATATTCTAATCATGAAAAAGAATTAATTTCTACTAATCATAAAATAAGTTCACTACAAAGAGAAATAGATGAGAACTTAGATTTACCTCATTCAGTTAGAAGTATATTAAAAGAAAATTCTTTAAAAGGAATTCATAATACTATAGGTAATTTATTAAGTGTAGATGATAAATATACTAAAGCTTTAAATATTGCGATATCTGCATCTAAAAACTTTGTAGTAACAGAAGATGAGAATTCATCTAAGAATGCAATTAATTATTTAAAAGATAATCACCTAGGAAGAGCGACTTTCTTCCCAATCTCAGTAATTAAAGAGCGTTATGTTGATAATAATACATTAGATTTAATTACTAATAATGAAGATTTTATTGGTGTATTAAGTGATTTAGTAGATTATGATACTACATATCAAAATATAATTAAAAATCAATTAGGTAATGTTTTAGTCTCTACTGATATAGATAGTGCTAATAGATTATCTAGACTAGTAAATAGAAAATATAGAATAGTTACTTTAGATGGAGATGTTATTAATGTAGGTGGATCTATGTCAGGAGGATCTACTTCTAAAGTAAAAAGTGTAGTACTAATAAAACAAGAATTAAATAATTTTAAAAACAAATTAGAATTACTAAATAAAGAAAAAGAAGATATATCTACTGAAGTTAAAGAAATAGATGAATCTATTACTAACTTAGAAGATAAATTATTTAAATCATCTAGAAAGAAAGTTTCTTATAAAGAACAATATAATTCTAAAAAAGAAGAAGTAGACAAAGTAGATAAATCTTTAGATGAAGTAAATAAGGACTTAGAAGGATTAGATTCAGTAATAAATAATTCTATTGATGAAAAAGAAAAAGAATTAATAGAGAAATATTATGAAGCTAATACTATAAAAGAAACTGTTTCTAATAAACTTAGTAATTTAGCTAAAGAAATAGATAAGTTAAAAGAAAAGATAGAAGAGAAGACTGCTTCATTAAAACTAGAGAATTCTAAATTACGCAATTTAGAAAAAGTATCTAGGGAAAAAGAAATATTAATAAATAGATTAGATGTAAAAATAGATAATATGCTAACTACTCTAAGTGAAGAATATGAAATGACTTTTGAGAAAGCTAAAGCTAATTATAAATTAGATATAGATCCAGAAGAAGCTAGAGTAAAAGTTAATGGTTATAGAGCAAATATTAAAAGAATTGGTATGGTTAACTTAGATGCTATAGAAGAGTATGAAAAAGTTAATACTAGATATGAGTTCTTAACTAACCAAAGAGAAGATTTATTAAATGCAGAAAATACATTACTTGATATAATGAATGAAATGGATTCTGTAATGAGAGATGAATTTAAAAATACATTTATAGAAATAAGAAGTGAATTTAAAGGTGTATTTAGAGAATTATTTGGAGGAGGTAGTGCTGACTTAAAACTAACTGATCCAGATAACTTACTTACTACAGGAGTAGAAATAGTTGCTTCACCTCCAGGTAAGAAACTAACTACTATTTCATTATTATCAGGAGGAGAAAAAACATTAACAGCAATATCTTTATTATTCGCAATACTTAATGTTAGAAGTACTCCATTCTGTTTATTCGATGAAGTAGAAGCTGCTCTAGATGAAGCAAATGTTTCACAATTTGGAACATACTTAGATCATTATAAAAATAAAACACAATTCTTAATAATTACACATAAAAAGAAAACTATGGAATATGCTAATACACTTTATGGTATTACTATGCAAGAATCAGGTGTATCAAAACTTGTAAGTGTAAAAATGCAATAAAAAAAGACTAGATGGCTCTCATCTGGTCTTTATCTTTGAATGGATCTTTTTTATCTATATGATCAGTAAACATAATACCATTTAAATGATCAAGTTCATGTTGGAAGGCAATAGCTAATTCTTCACGTCCTCTAACATGAATTTTTTTACCATCCATGTCATACGCTTCCATTGTAACTCTAGCGAATCTTGGGACAATACCATCAACAGGTCTATTAACACTTAAACAGCCTTCACCCATCTCAACATATATCTTTTCCATAGAATTACTAATAATCTTAGGATTAATTAAAACATATTCTTCAAATTCACCTTCATCAATTTCATTAACAACTACAAAATATCTTTTAGGAACACCTAACTGTATAGCAGCCATTCCCATACCAGGTCTTAAATCATATTTCTCAGCTAATTCTTCAATTTGAGAATTACGTAAATATTCCATCATAGTATTAATTAATTCTTTATCCTTTTTAGTAAGTGGAAACTTAACTTCTTTACTAATTTCTCTTAATCTTTTATCTTTTTCGTCTAAAATATCTTTTGTTTTAAGCATACTACCACCAGCCCTCAATCAAAGCATATTATAGCACACATAAAAAACTTAGTCAAAAAAAGTGTATAGATATCTATACACAAATTAATCATTAAAACGAGTACCAACTATAATAACTAATAAAATAAATAATACTAAGATAATGGCATAGTTATTATTGTTTCCACAAGTAGTGTAGTATGGCATACTATTACCACAACAACTACTTCCTCCACCATAATAATACATAATAGATAGCCTCCTTTACATAATCTACTATAAAATATGTAAAGATAAAAATATTGTTAATGAAAACAACCTATAAAAAACTATGAAAATATGATATTATTATATTAGAATGGAGTGATATAGTGAAGAAAGTATTTAAGAACTTAGATAAACCTTTATTATTAATAACTATATTACTTTTTGTCGTGGGATTAATCGCAGTATTCTCATCATCTAATGTTACTGCTTATATGTCACATGCCGTTAGTCCATATAATTATTTCTTAAAACAATTATTTTTCTTAATAACAGGGTTAATATTATTTTTTATAATGATAAAAATGTCTACTAAAACATATGGTAAATTATCCTGGGGATTATTACTGATAGTAATAGCTTCTTTAGTATGCTTATTAGTACTAGGAAGAGCTAAAAATCAAGCGATTTCTTGGTTTGATTTAGGATTTATTAGTATTCAACCAAGTGAATTTGCGAAAGTTATAAGTATCATTTGGTTAGCTAGATATTATGATTTGAATTCTAAAGGATTAAAAACTTATATGAAAAGTTTATTCCCAATAGGAATATGTATGATTATATGTTTATTGATTTTTATTCAACCAGACTTAGGTACTACTATAATATACACATCTATTATAGGGGCAATGTTTTTCTCATCTCCAGTATCTAAATCAATCAAGTTTAAACTATTATTCCTAGGAGTAGGTTTATTAGTATTTGCTGCATTAGGTTATAAAACACTAGGTAGTAAAGTATTACAAGATAGACAAAATGAAAGATTTAATTATAGGAATCCATGTAAGAGATTATTATCTACTGGTAATCAAGTATGTAATGGATATATTGCGATTAATAATGGTGGACTTACTGGAGTAGGTCTAGGTAACTCAACTCAAAAGTATTTGTATTTACCAGAACCATATACAGATTTTATCTTCGCAATTATAGTAGAAGAAATGGGCGTATGGTTTGGTATAGCTATATTACTTGCATATATGTTCTTATTATATAGAATACTTGCAATCGGTAGAAAAAGTAAGAGTAATAGTGGGGCCATGATGTGTTATGGAATAGCTATTTATATATTCTTACATATCGCAATAAACTTATTAGGTTTATTTGGACTAATCCCAATGACAGGAGTACCACTTCCATTTATGAGTTATGGAGGAAGTTTTACTATCTGTTTAATTGCCGCCCTAACTGTAGTACAAAGAGTAAGTGTAGAAAGTGGTTTAAGTAGAGAAACAAAAAGAAGAAAAAGAAGAACTTAATAGTTCTTTTTTTTGTTTTACGTAAATAGAATAATAATATAAGTAAAACAATTGACTATAATAATATGTATAGATATATTATATATAATAGGAGGATAATATATGGAAGAAGAAAATAAACCAGAGGTATTAGATGATGAAGTAGAAGAAGTGCTAGAAGAAAAAGAAGAAGTATTAGAGGAACCAGTAGAAAATACTGAAACAGGGGAAACACCAGCAGAAGAAAGTACTGTAGAGGAATCAACTATACCAGAGGAAACTCCAGTAGGAGAAAGTACTATAGAGGAACCAAATATACCAGCAGAGAATCCGGTAGAGGAATTACCTACAGTAGAAGAAACATCAGTAGAAAACACGACACCTATAGAAACAACACTTAATGAGACACTTCCGAGTTCTACAATAGAAGAAGTAGGTGATGCTACTGATAAACCAAAGAAGAAAGGTAAAAAGAAACCAATAATAGTATTTATTATACTTTTATTACTAGTTGGAATTGGAGTAGGAGTATATTTCTATTTAACTAATTCACAAAAAGAATCAGTAACAACACCAGAAAAACAATCAGCTTATAGAATTTCTAGTAATGATTTAACTGATTTTGATTTAAAGTTTTTACAAATAGAAAATAAAGATAATAATAAAATATATAGTCCACTTTCAATTAAATATGCATTAGCGATGTTAAAAGAAGGAGCTAATGGAGATTCAAAAGATCAAATTACAGATATTATAGGTGACTATAAAGCTAAAAAATACAATAATAATAAGAATATGTCTTTCGCAAATGCTATGTTTATAAAAGATAGTTATAAAGATTCAGTAAAAGTAGAATATACAGATAATTTAAAAGAAAAATATAATGCAGAAGTTATATATGATTCATTTAAAACACCAGATGCTCTAAATAAATGGGTTAGTGAAAAAACATTTAATTTAATAAAAGATTTATTTGATGATAGTGTTTCTAAATATGATTTCGTACTTACTAATGCTTTAGCGATTGATATGAATTGGAATTATCAAATTCAATGTGCTAGTGGAAGTAAAGTACAATGCCTAGATTATGGTGGAGGATATGATCACGAAAAAGGTGAAGATGGATACAGATTTACATGGGCTATACCTATAATATTTGATGAATCTGACTATCACTCATTAAAATTTGATGGTAAAGATAATATTAAATCTGCAGAAATAGGTGCAGTATATAACCGTTATAATATCGTTAAAGAATTAGGAGAAGATAAAATAAGAAAAACAGTTAGTGATGAGTATAAAAAATGGTTAAATACTGAGGATGGAAAGAATTGGACAAATGATAATCCAGAAGAAAAAGATGTAGATAAATATGTAGATGGATTTATTAAAGATCTAAAAGAAAATTATAATAAATCAGATAAATCATCGGATTTCTTATTCCATGATGATAAAAATGTAAAAGTATTTGCTAAAGATTTAAAAACATATGATGGAACTACTCTACAATATGTAGGTATTATGCCTAAAAATGAAGATTTAGATAAATATGTAGAAAAAACTAATGCAAAGAAATTAAATAAGATTATAAAGAATTTAAAAGAATTAAAAAAGGAAAGTTTTAAAGATGGAGTAGTTACTATAATTAAAGGATATATACCATTCTTTAAATTTGATTATACTTTAGAATTAAAGAAAGATTTACAGAAATTAGGAATTAAAAATGTATTTGAAGAAGGTAAAGCAGATTTATCTAATTTAACTAAGAAAGAAGCTTTTATAGATAGTGCTTCTCATAAGGCTAATATAGAATTCTCTAATGATGGAATTAAAGCTGCTGCCGCAACTGAGATGGGTGGATTAGGTTCTACAAGTGGAGGATTTGATTACTTATTTGATGTACCAATAGAAAAAATAGATTTAACATTTGATAAACCATATATGTTTATAATAAGAGATAAAAATAGTGGTGAAGTATGGTTTACTGGTACAGTATATGAACCAATAGAAAAAAATAAATAGAAAATATATTTACTTATATTTTCTTTTTTATTTGGAAAAATATGATATAATTTAGTAAAAAAAGTGGTGGTATTATGGATAAAATAGTTATTATTGGTGGAGGAGCTTCTGGTCTAGTAAGTTCTATTATTAGTAAGAATAAAAACAATGAAGTAATTTTACTAGAAAGAAATAAAGATTGTGGTAAGAAATTACTAATAACTGGTAATGGTAGATGTAATTACTTTAATAGTAATCAAGATTTAAGTAATTATTATAGTAATGATAATAATTTAATAAAAGAATTTATTAATACTAAGAATATATACAAAGTATTAAAGTTTTTTGATGAGCTAGAAATTACTCCTAAAATAAAAGATAACTTATATTATCCATTTTCTAATCAAGCAGTAACTATTAAAAATGCATTAGTAGAAGAAGTAAAAAGAAGTGGAGTTATTATAAAAAACAATTTTTTAGTAGAAGATATTAAAAAAGAAAATAATAAATTTATAATAAAATCAGATAAAGAAACTATTACTTGTGATAAAGTAATAATCTCTACTGGATCATACTCATATCCTAAAACAGGAAGTACAGGTATGGGTTATAAATTCTTAGAAAAATTTGGTCATAAAATAGAAAAAGTATATCCTAATTTAATGGGTGTTAAAAGTGATGCTAAGTATTTAAAAGAATGGACAGGTGTAAGAAGTGAAGTAAAACTATCTTTATATGAAAATAATAAATTATTAAAAGAAGAATACGGTGAAGCTCAATTTACTAAATATGGTATTAGTGGTATATGTACTTTTAATTTATCAGGATTAATAGTAAAAGGATTAGATAATAAAAAACAAGAAATAATTAAAATAAACTTTATACCATTCTTAGATTATATAGAAAAAGAAGAATATATAGAGTGGTTAATATATAAGACTAAGAAACTAGATTTATCTATATCTAAAGTATTAGAAAGAATACTTAATTATAAATTAGTAAATATTATTTTAAAAGAATCTAATATAGATAGTAACAAACTATTTACAGAATTATCTAAAGAAAAACAAAATACTTTAATAAATAATTTAATAGAATTCCCACTAAATATAATTGATACAAATAGTTTTGAAGAAGCACAAACTTGTAGTGGAGGAGTTTCATTAAAAGAAGTTAATTTAGAAACAATGGAGTCACAAATAGTAAGTAATTTATATATAACAGGAGAACTACTAGATATAGTAGGTTTATGTGGTGGTTATAATCTAACAATTGCTTGGTTAAGTGGAATACTTGCAGGAAGAAGTGTTAATAATGATTAGATTAAGACAAGTAAGAGTTCCAATAGATAAAGAAATAGATTTAAAAAAGAAAGTATCTAAATTATTAAAAACAAAAGAATCTAATATAAAAGATATTAAATATATAAAAAAATCTATTGATGCAAGAGATAAAAATAATATTTTATATGTATATGAATTAGATGTAGAAGTTTTGAGTGAAGATATTATTTTAAAGAAAATAAATTCTAAAGATATATTTAAAAGTATAAGTAAAAACTATTCTTTTCCTAAAATAAATAATAAAGATAAAAAAATAGTTATAGTAGGTAGTGGTCCAGCTGGACTATTTTGTGGTTATGTTCTTGCTGAAGCAGGATACAAACCTATAATTATAGAACGTGGAGAAAAAATAGAAGACAGAGTAAAAACTGTAGAAGAATTTTGGAAAAATAATAATTTAAATATAAATAGTAATGTCTGTTTTGGAGAAGGAGGAGCAGGTACTTTTTCTGATGGAAAATTAAATACATTAACAAAAGATAAAGAAGCTAGAGGTAATAAAGTGTTTTCTATATTTATAGAAAATGGTGCACCTAAAGAAATAGCTTATGATGCACTTCCTCATATTGGAACAGACAAATTAAGAGAAGTAGTAAAAAATATTAGACATAAAATAATAAATATGGGTGGAGAATTTCTATTTAATAGTTTAGTTACTGATATTAAGATAAAGAATAATAAAGTATGTGGTGTAATTGTAAATAATAACGAAATAGAATGTGACAGTTTAGTTCTTGCAATCGGTCATAGTGCAAGGGACACTTTTGAAATGTTACATAAAAAAGGTATTTGTATGGAATCCAAACCATTCGCAGTAGGACTTCGTGTAGAACATCCTCAATCTATGATAAATAAATCTCAATATGGTGAATCTTATAAAAAACTAAATCCCGCTAGTTATAAACTAACATATAATACTAAAAAAGGTAGAGGAGTATATTCATTTTGTATGTGTCCAGGAGGATATGTAGTAAACTCATCTACTGAAAAAGATGGATTAGTAATAAATGGTATGAGTGATTATAAAAGAGATAGTAAAAATTCTAATAGCGCTATTGTTGTAACTGTTAATAAAAATGACTATGGAAAAGAATTATTTGATGGAGTGAAATTCCAAAGAGAATTAGAAAGACAAGCTTATAAATTAGGGGAAGGTAATATACCAGTACAATTATATAAAGATTTTATAGATAAAAAAGTTAGTACTAAATTTAACTATGATCCTTGTATTAAAGGTAATTATAAATTTAGTGACTTAAACAAGCTATTACCAGACTATGTATACGATTCTATAAAGGAAGCTTTGCCAATGTTTGGTAAGAAGATTAAAGGTTTTGATAGGAATGATACTATTATGTTAGGTATTGAATCTAGGACTTCATCTCCTATAAAGATTAAACGTAATGAAAAAGGTATTTCTAATATAGAAGGAATATATCCTTGTGGTGAAGGTGCTGGATATTCTGGAGGTATTACTACGTCTGCAATTGATGGTATAAAACAAGCTGAGAATATTGCTAGAAATTGATTTTTTAGTAATTTTATGTTATAATATGAAGCCATATAAGGGGGATTATTATGGGAAAGTCAATAAAATCCTTAAAAGATATGTTTGTAGATATTTCTACTACATCTTCTAAGATATTTATTGTAGGTCATGATGAACCAGATTATGATGCTATTGCGTCTGCAATAGGTCTTAGTGAATTGTGCCAAAAATTTGGTATAGAGTCTTATATAATAGTTAATGATAATGATATTGAATTAGAACCCGGTGTTAAACAAATTATAGATAAAGAAAAAGAAAGATGTAATATTATTGATATAGATAAGTTTGAAGAATTAAAAGATAGCGCATCTTCATTAATAGTAACTGATACTAATAATCAAGCTCTAGTATCCGTAAGAGATTATTTAGATGATTTTAAAGATATTTTAATAATAGATCATCATGGTGAAAGCGCTAGAACTATTGAAACAGAAAAGAAATATATTGATGATAATGCTTCTAGTGCTAGTGAAATAGTTACATACCTACTTAGTTGTTTAAAAGTAAAACATAGTGAAGATACTGCTAACTATTTACTTTCTGGTATTAGATTAGATACTAAAAGATTTAAAAAGAATACATCTGCTAATACATATGATGCTGTTAAAAAGTTACTTAATAGAGGTGCAGATGTAGATAATGTTGAAGAATTATTCGCATCAGAAATAGATGTAGATAAAGAAATATCTTTACTTATACATGATGACCATAATACAAGAATGGTAGAGTATGGAGATCCATATTTTGATGAAGATGATATATTACTTAAAGGTTATAATATATCCATTACTTTAAATAGAAATGATCCAACTAAAAAATATAAAAAAGTTGTTTTAGCGCAAACTGCAGATAGAATGATAAGTTTTAGAACAGTAGATGCTGCTATTGTAATAGGTTATATTAATCCAGATGCTATCTATATGTCCGCAAGAAGTAAAGGAAAAATCGATGTAGGAAAAATAATGGATCATATGGGTGGTGGAGGAAGTATTCGAAGTGCAGGTTGTAAAATAGAAGATCCAGGTAATATATTTGAAATGGAAAAAGAATTGATGCAACAAGCACACCATGGTCTTCCTAAAGAAGAAGCAAAAAAATTAATAAAAAAACCAAGAGAAGTGTAGAACTTTTCTTTTTTTATACAATAATTTAAATAGGAGGTGTAATTATTACTTTTAAATATCGTTATAGAAAACAAATAACTATTGGAATTATTGTATTTATTTTAATTCTATCTACTACTATATTTACAATATCTAAAATACTAAATACTAAAACTAAAAATACTAATAAAAAAGAATTATTACTATCTAGAAAAGAAACAGTTAAAAAGAAAAAGACTACTCCTAAAAAAGTAATAGTAGATATAAAAGGAGAAGTAAATGTTCCAGGTATATATGAATTAAAAACTAATTCTAGAGTAATAGATGTTATAGAAATGGCTGGAGGATTAACTGATAAAGCTAATACTTCTGTAATTAATTTAAGTAAAAAGATTACTGATGAAATGGTAATTATAATTTATAGTAATTATGAAGTAAATAATTTTAAAAGAACTAAAGAAATAGAAGCTAGCCTAATAGAAATGTGCAAACAAAAAGATTCAAATTCTCTAAAGAATGATGCTTGTATAGATGGAGATAAAACTACTAAAGATAATAATTCTAAAGTAAATATAAATACTGCTACTAAAGAAGAATTAATGACGTTATCTGGTATAGGAGAAGCTAAAGCCAATGATATTATTTCTTATAGAAATAAAAATACTTTTAAAACAATAGATGAAATTAAAAATATAAAAGGTATAGGAGACGCAGTATTTGCTAAAATTAAGGACCGTCTTACTATCTAATCATTTATATATAGTTATAATTATATTAGTATTATTAATATCACTAATTAGAATTAATTTAAATAAAAAAAATAATATAGAGATAAAAGAATCAATTATCCTAGATCAAGTTATCGATGGAAACAAATTATCTTTAACATTAAAATCTAATAATAAATATATAGGTAATTATTATTTTAAATCTAAAAAAGAATTAAAATATTATAAAGATAGTTTTCATCTAGGAGATAAAATAAGTATTAATGGAACTATTAATAATATAGGTTCTAATACTACAAAAAATACTTTTAATTATAAAAAGTATTTAGAATATAAACATATATATAAAACAGTAAAAATAGATTCTATTAAAAAAATATCTAATACTAATAATATTTATTATTTATTAAAACAAAGTATAATTAATAGTCTAAATAATAATCCATATTTAAATACTTTTATATTAGGAGATAAAAGATATTTAAAACAAGAAATAAAAGAGTCTTATCAAAATAATGGTATATCTCATTTATTTGCTTTAAGCGGGATGCATACAAGTTTACTTGGAGGAATTATATTATCTATTCTAAAGAAATTAAAGATATCTGAAAACAAAAGATATTTAATTACTTGTATTATTCTATTATTATATTTATTTCTAACAGGACTTTCTCCATCTATACTTAGAGGAGTATTATTCTTTATATTATTTTCTATTAATAAAATATATTATTTTTATATTAAAGGATATAACATATTTATTTTAACTTTATCTATTTCTTTATTAATAGAACCATTCTATATTTATGAAGTAGCTTTCTGGTATTCTTTTACTATTAGTCTAACTTTAATATTAATGGGAGAGTTTATAAATAGATACAATAATTATCTAAAGAAATTACTAGTAACATCATTCCTATCTTTTGTATCTAGTATTCCAATTACACTATATAATTTCTATCAAATAAACATACTAAGTATTATATATAATTTATTCTATGTACCATTAATAAGTATTATAATATTCCCATTATCACTTCTAACATACATCTTCAACTTTCTAAAACCACTATATAATATATTAATTAATATATTAGAAATAACTTCCTTATACTTAAATAAAATAAATACTTTTAAATTTATATTTCCAAAACTAAACATAATTATTTATATATTATATTTTATATTTATAATAATCTTTTTTATTGGTCTTAATAAAAATAAAAGACTATTATATATACCATTATTTTTATTAATAATTATTCATTATTTATATCCATATTATAAAAATGATAATTATATAAAGATGCTTGATATTGGACAGGGAGATTCTTTTATACTTCATTCTAATAATAAAACAGTACTTATAGATACAGGAGGGAATATGTCTTTTATAAAAGATAAATGGATGAAGAGACAAAATAATAATTCATTAGTAAAAAATATAACTATACCATTACTTAAATCTTTAGGTATTAAAAAAATAGATATAATAATTCTTACTCATGGTGATTATGATCATCTAGGAGAAGCATTAAATCTAATTAATAATTTTAAAGTAGATAAAGTTTATATAAATGATAATAAAATTAATTATTTAGAAAAACAAATTATAAAGAAACATAATAATATTTATATATCTAAAGAAGGAACTAATTTTAATATAGGCAATTTTAATTTTTTAGAATTAAATACAGATTTAGAAGATGAAAATGATAGTAGTTCTATATACTATATAACTTATAATAATTTAAAGATGTTATTTACAGGAGATGCATCTGTTAAAAGTGAAGAATATATATTAAATAATTATAATATTAAAAATATAGATATATTAAAACTAGGGCATCATGGATCAAGAACTTCTACAAGTGAAGATTTATTAGAAAAAACAAATCCTAAATTAGCTTTAATCTCATGTGGAAGAAATAATAGATTTGGACATCCTCATTTAGAAACAATAGAAAAATTAAATAAATATAATATTAACTATTTAAGAACAGACAAACTAGGTACAATAACAATTAATCTTGACACATATAAAATAACTACAGGAAATTAGTATGGACAAAAATAATTATTTTAGATAAAATTATATTAAGTGGTGGTAATATGAAGAAAGTAAAAAATGTTATTGATAAAGTAGATGAGACTGCTTTAGTACATGATTATCAAGATGCATGTAGTAATAAAGAGTTTAAAGACTATGTTGATAGTTTAAATATTAAAGATGAAATACTTATGAAATATACTTCTAGTTTAGAAGAAAGTTTTTGTGAAGAGAAAAATTGTAGTAAGTGTAAAAGCATTACTACTTGTAAGAATAATATAGTTGGTTATAAATATACTCCAGAAAAAGATAATAATATAATTACTTTTTCATATATTGCATGTCCTAAAAAACAAAAAGAAATTAAAAATAATTTATATAAAGAAAATGTTGAATTATATGATATGCCTAAAGAGATTAGTGAAGCTTCATTTAAGAATATTTATAAAGATGATTCAGCTAGGCTTCCTATACTTAAATATTTTAATGAGTTTATGAAGAACTATGATAAAAAAGATAAACCTAAAGGATTATATTTAAATGGATCGTTTGGTAGTGGTAAAACTTATTTAATAGCAGCTCTTTTCAATGAAATGGCTAAAAAAGACATTAAATCAGTACTTGTATATTATCCAGAGTTTTTAAGAAGTTTGAAAGCATCATTTCAAACAGATTATAAAGAAAAATTTGAATATATTAAAAAAGTACCATTATTATTACTTGATGATATTGGTGCAGAAAACTGTAGTAGTTGGTCTAGAGATGAAGTTTTAGGACCTATACTTCAATATCGTATGGAAAGTAATCTACCTACATTTTTTACTTCTAATTTAACACTAAAAGAATTAGAAAAATCTTTATCTATTACTACTTCTGGTGTAGATAAAGTTAAAGCTAGAAGAATAATTGAAAGAATAAAACAGTTAACTGAAAACTTAGAATTAGTAAGTAAGAACAGGCGATAATATTGACTTTTTTAGTAAAATATGTTATTATAAGCCCCATTCCGGTGGGGTGTTTTTTATGTCAAATTTAGACAAATACATATTAAGAGGTAAATTAATGATTACCGTATCAATTGCCCTTATAATGATTTCTAGTGGTATAGAAATGTATCTATATGAACATGAAGGTAATGCTGAATATGATATTAGTTATGAAAATGTCAATGTTAAAGATATGGCAACCGCAAATGTAGGTAATAAAAAGGAAACTGAAAAGAGTGGACTTACTGAAATAATTAATAATTATAATAAAGAAATAAATAGTGAGTCACCTAAAGAAGTTAATTTACCAGTTATTAAAAATAATGAAGTAAAACCTGTTAATACTAGAATATGGTATTTACCTTGTGAAGTGGGTGCTGTATCTGGAGGAGTAGATTATTCTCATTATGCATTAGATATAGTTAGTCCAAGAGGAGAAGCTGAAGCCATATATCCAGTTGCTGATGGTATTATTTCTAATATATATACTGATTATGCAGGAGCTTTAATAGTAACCGTAAATCATAGTATAAATGGTAATTTATATACATCACAATATGTTCACTTATCTAGATATGAAGAAGGAATATATATAGGTAAACATGTAACTGTTAATGATAGATTAGGTTATATGGGATCTACTGGTGTAGCTTATGGAACACACTTACATATTGCTTTACTTGATTGTAATTCATTTAGTAGTGATGGTAGATGTGCTGATTTAGGAAGTTTCTTTAATTATGGAAGAGTTAGATATTCACAAGGATTTTATGGACTACAATCTGTTATGAATGTTCCAAGTTCTTGGAATAAGAGATAAAATGTTTGAAAATAATAAAAATAGTGTTATAATAAACATGTAAATACAAAGACAAAGGACAAGATAAATTAAAAACTTTATAAAGAGAGTTCGTGGTTGGTGAGAACGAATTAAAGATTAATTTATTACTACCTTTCGAGTAGAATTATGAAAAGTAATTCCGGTAATGCCGTTATAAGATTAAGTTAAACAAAGGATGGTACCGTGCATATTGCACTCCTGTACTATCCTTTTTTTATTTTATGAGGTGATATTTATGAAAACCACGACGGAGTTAAAAGAAGAGTTACGTGAACTTCGTTTTGAAGCTTTTCGAGTTAGAAGATTAAGCGAAGAAGAACAAGAAAGAGTAAGACAAGAAATTAAAAAATGTAGAAGAGAACTTGCGAAAGCAATGATGAAAGAATATGAACAAAAAGAAAATGGAGGAATGAAAAGATGATAAATATTAAAGAAGATGAAAAATTAAGTGTAATGAACCATTCATGTGCACATTTACTTGCTCAAGCTGTAAAGCATTTATATCCGGATGCTAAGTTTTGGGTTGGACCTGTAATAGAAGAAGGATTCTATTATGATATTGATTTAGGAGATCAAGTTATTACAGAAGATGATTTAGTAAAAATCGAAAAAGAAATGAAAAAAATTGCTAAAGATGGAAAAAGAATAGTAAGAAATGAAATTTCTAAAGAAGAAGCTTTAGAAATGTTTAAAGATGATCCATATAAAATAGATTTAATATCTAGAATGGATGAAGATGAAAATGTAATTAGTTGTTATACTCAAGGAGACTTTACAGATTTATGTAGAGGACCTCACCTAGATACAGTTAAGAAATTAAAGAACTTTAAATTATTAAAAGTTAGTGGAGCTTATTGGAAAGGTGATGCTAAAAATAAAATGCTTCAAAGAATCTATGGTATTTGTTTTGAGAATCCAGAAGATTTAGAAAAGCATTTAGAAGAATTAGAGGAAGCAAAACAAAGAGACCATAGAAAAATAGGTAAAGATTTAGGTATTTATATGATGAGTGATTTAGTAGGTAGAGGATTACCTATGTATTTACCTAATGGATTTACTTTATGGAATGAACTTGAAACTTATATTAGAGATAAAGAAATTAAAAGAGGATATTTACATGTACAAACTCCACCTCTAGGAAATGTTGAATTATATAAAACTAGTGGACACCTAGATCATTATAAGGATGCAATGTTTCCTATTATGGAAGTAGAAGATGAAGAATATGTACTTCGTCCAATGAACTGTCCTCATCATATGGTAATGTATGGAAATGATATTCATTCTTATCGTGATTTACCATTAAGAATAGCTGAAATAGCTAGAGACTGTCGTTATGAAACTTCAGGATCTTTAAAAGGTATTGAAAGAGTTCGTACTTTCTGTCAAAATGATGCACATATATTCTGTACTCCAGAACAAATTGAGTCAGAGTTTAAAGATGTTGTTAATTTAATATTAGAGTGCTATGAGGATTTAGGAATCACTGATTATAAATTTGATTTAGCACTACGTGATCCAGAAGATAAAGTTAAATTTTATCCAGATGATGAAATGTGGGATAATGCCGAAAATGCACTTCGTAAGATATTAGATGATATCGGTATTCCATATAGAGAAATGATAGGAGATGCAGCTTTCTATGGACCTAAACTTGATGTTCAAGTAAAACCTGCAGTTGGAAATGAATTTAGTTTATCAACTTGTCAAATTGATTTTTGTTTACCTGCTAAATTTGATTTAACTTATGTTGCACCTGATGGATCTAAACAAACACCAGTTGTTCTTCATAGAGCAGTATTTGGTTCTCTAGATAGAACAATCGCTTACTACTTAGAAGAAACTAAAGGAAATCTTCCAACATGGTTAGCACCTATTCAAGTTAGAGTTATCCCTGTTAATGCTGAATTCCAAGGAGAGTATGCAGAAAAAGTATATGATTTATTACATAAAGAAGGTATAAGAGTAGAATTAGATAATCGTAATGAAAAATTAGGTTATAGATTAAGAGAAGCACAAACTGCTAAAGTACCATATACTTTAATACTAGGAGATAAAGAAAAAGATAGTAACTCTATAAGTTATAGATTACATGGAGAAAAAGATACTACTACAGTTAAAGTTGATGAGTTTGTTGATTTAATTAAAAATGAAATAGAAACTAAGAAAAGAATATCTAACAAATAGTTAGATATTTTTTTGACTTATAACGTAAAATATGTTATAATAGCAGAGCTTTAAAGGGGGATAATAACATGGGTAGAAATGGCTATAGAAGTATGAGAAACAAAAATAGATATCATAAAAATAAACATCATAATATTAGTCAAAGAGAAAAGGAACAAAAAAAGAAAAATAAATATAATTCTATTAAAAAATTAGTTCAAGAACGTAAATATCCTAAAGCTTTAGGGGAAATAGAAGATTATTTATATGAATATCATGATGATGAATATGGTATAAACTTATATGTAACTATTTTAATTGGATTAAATAAAGAAGAAGAAGCTAAAAAACAAGTAAAAAGATTAATACATATGGATTCTGATAATCAATATAGTGCCATGTATAAAATAGGTAATTTAGAAAAGAAAAATGGTAATATAGAAAAAGCAGAAAGTATTTATAAAAAAGTAATTAAAGAAAGTCCATATAATGAAGGATTAACTAAAGTATCTTTAGCTCAAATTTATAGAGAAGATTGTAAAATAGAAAAAGCTAAAGAAATATTATTAAGTGTAAAAGATGAGCATCAAGGTGCAGCTCTTTTAGAATTATCAAGTATTGCTTTAGAAGAAAGTAAAACAATAGATGCATTTAATTATGTTAGTCAAATTAAAGAAGCTGATAGTAATATATTTAATCGTAGAGTACTCATTCAAAAAGGTAATATAGAAGCAGCTTTTAATAATTATGATTTAGCTAAAGAGTATTATGAAAATTCTTTAAGTGGCCCTAGAGATAATGTTTATCGTACTGCAATGTTAAAGCTAATGGAATTAGAAATGGAATTTGAGAATTACGATAAAGCTTTAAATATATGTGATGAATTACTTCAAAAAGGAGAAGTTATAAATGGTGAGATATATCTAGCTAAAGGACAAATATATGCAAAGATGAATGAATATGAAGTAGCTAGACAATATTATGAGAAATCTAAAGCAGATGCCAATAAAGAAAAGAAAGATGGTAAGATAGCTTTTAATATAGGAATGTTAGATTTTAAAGAAGGAAAATTTAATGATGCAGCTAGTAATCTTATTAAATCAAGTCATAATAGAAGATATAGAAAACCTTCAATAATTAATTTAATATATATTCATATAAGAAAAAAAGATTTTAAAAATGCTAATTATTATTATGAAAAAGCTATAAAAGAATCTATCTTTTCTAAAGATAAAGAAGAAGCTTTAAAAATAAAAGTAATATTAGATAAAGAAAAAAATAAACATATTAAGTTAGAAGATTCATATTCTTATAGTTTAGGACAATATATTAATTATGATGAAAAAGAAGCTTATGAACATATAGAAAAGAACCATTATGGGGAAGATTTTGATAGATCAGTATTTAATGATGATATTAATTTAGAAGAATTAATATTAGATGTTAAAACTAAAATAGTTCCTGAAAAAAGAGAACTTCAAGGACTAGCTGATTGCTATTATATAGAAATGGATAATATAGGTAAGACTAGAGATGGAGAAGAGTGTAGTATGATTAAAGTAATAGTAATACCTGATACTAAAAATATTATAACTATGTATCCAATTTCTAATAGATATGGTGAAGAAAGAAAGAAAGAGAAACCTAAAGTTAAGAAAATGTCACGTATAGAAATGTTTAATAAAAAGTATAATTTAGACTAAGTTAGCTAAGGCTAACTTATTTTTTTGTAAAGAAGTGTAAAATTTAAAAAAACTTTTTATTTCGTATTTACTTTTTCTTTTATATTCGGTAGAATATAATTAGTCAGTGGTGACAAGTGGTAGAAAGTGGGGGATTTCTATGTTTATGGGAGAATATCATCATTCTATTGATGATAAAGGAAGACTTATAATTCCTTCTAAATTTAGAAAAGATTTAGGTAACGAATTCATAGTTACTCGTGGTATTGAACATTGTCTTTTTGTTTACCCTAAAAAATCTTTTGACAAGATAGTAGATAAACTAGAAACTCTACCTTTTACAAAAAAAGATGCCCGTAGTTTTACTCGTTTCTTTTTATCTGGTGCCACTGTGGCAGAGTTTGATAAGCAAGGTCGTATTAATATTACCTCCCCTTTAATCTCTTATGCCGACATCAAGAAAGATTGTGTTGTTATTGGTACAGGAGATCGGTTAGAAATATGGTCTAAAGATTTATGGAATGCTTATTTCGATTCTGCTAAGGACAACATGTCTGACATAGCTGAAAATTTATTTAATGCGAGCGTCGATCTATAATGGAAAAACATATTAGTGTGCTTAAAAACGAATCTATTGAAGCGTTAAACTTAAAAGAAGATAGTATTGTTGTAGATTGTACATTAGGCTATGGTGGACACAGTAGTTGCATCTTGAAAAGAATATCTAGGGGGCACTTATTCGCCTTCGACCAAGATAGTGAAGCAATTCGGCATAGTACTGATAGACTTAAGTCTATTGGTACTAACTTCACTATCATTAAAAGTAACTTTAAGAATTTAAAGGAAGAGTTAAATAAAAAAGATGTATACGAAGTAGATAGTATTTTATTTGATTTAGGAGTATCTTCTCCACAACTAGATGATTCTAGTAGAGGTTTTTCATATCATAAAGATGCACCACTTGATATGAGAATGGATAAAGATAATCCTATAAGTGCAAAGAAAATTGTTAATAACTATTCTAAAGAAGAATTAACTAATATATTTAGTAAGTATGGAGAAGCTAAGTTTGCTAGAAACATAGCTAAGAAAATAGTAGAGTATAGAGAAGAAAAAGAAATAGAGTCTACTTTAGAATTAGTTGATATTATAAAGACTGCTGTACCTATGAAATTTAGAGTAGATAAGCATCCGGCTAAGCAGATATTTCAAGCTATAAGAATAGAAGTAAATAAAGAATTAGATGTTATTCCTATAGCTCTAGAACAAGCTCTAGATTTAATTAAAGTAGGTGGAAGAATTGCAGTAATTACATTTCATTCTTTAGAAGATAGAATTGTAAAAAATATATTTAAAGAAAAAACTTTGGTAGATAAAAGAGTACAAGGACTCCCTAACATACCAGAAGAATATCTACCTAGTTTTAAATTAGTCATAAATAAGGCCATAAAGCCTAGTTTAGAAGAAATAGAAAATAATCCACGCTCTAGAAGTGCAAAGCTTAGAGTAATAGAAAAAATAAAATGAGAGGGAGATAAAATATGAGAAAAGTAAAGAAGAGGTTAAAAATGTCAAAATTTGAAAGATTAATATATACTTTAGCAATTTTTTTATTGGTGGTATCTCCAGTATCGATTGTTTTTTCTAAAGCAACACTTGCTAGTGTTAACTATCAAGTAGAAAAGCAAAAACAAAAGATTGAAAAGCAACAAAAGACTAATGAGAGTTTAGCTATGACTATAAATGAGTTAGCCTCACTTACTAAGATACAAGAAGTTGCAGAAACGGAAGGATTGAGTTATAATAATAATAATATAAAGACAGTAACTGAGGATAAATAGGACGTGATTTATTTATGGGAAAGAAAAAGAGAAATAATATAAAATATTCTAAGATTGTTATACTATTTTCTCTTTTTTTGTTTGCTATAATGATTTTAAGATTATTACAATTAGGTTTATCTACTAATATAGATGGAATCAATTTAAAGAAATTAGCTAGTCAGAGAACTACTAAAAAAGAAATAATACCATCTGAAAGAGGAAGTATTTATTCTAAAAACAAAGATGCTTTAGCTCAAAATGTTGCTTCCTATAAATTAATTGCTTATTTAGATCCTAAAAGAACTACTAATAAGAAAAAACCACAACATGTAGTTAATAAAGAAGAAACTGCAGAAGCACTAGCTCCTATACTTGGAATGTCTAAAATGGATATATTAAAGAAGTTAAGTAAAGAAGGAGTATATCAAGTTGAATTTGGTTCTAAAGGTAGAGGATTAAATGAAATAACTAAGAATAAAATAATGGATTTAAATCTACCAGGATTAGATTTTGTAGAAAGTTATAAAAGATATTATCCTAAAGGAGATTTTGCTTCATATACAATTGGATATGCCACTACATCAGTAGATGATAACAATAATGAAGATACTACAGGAGAAATGGGTATAGAGAAGTATTATGATAAGATATTACGAGGAGAAGAAGGATATATTACTTATCAAAAAGACTTAAAAGGTTATAAGATAGCTGATACTAAAGTAGATAAAAAAGATGCTACACAAGGAAAAGATATCTATTTAACAATTGATAGTAATATACAATTCTTTGTAGAACAAGCTATTCAAACAGCTAAAACTACTTATGGATTTGAATGGTTTCATATAACTATAATGGATGCTAAAACAGGTGCAATACTCGCAACTTCAACATCTCCATCATTTGATCCAAATAAAAAAGATATGAAAAATTATTTAGATTATTTAGTATCTTCTCCATATGAACCAGGATCAACTATGAAAACATTTACTTATATGGCAGCTATGGAAAATGGTGTTTATAATGGTTCAGAAACATATCACTCAGGAGTATATAAAACTAAAGATGGAACAGAAATAGGTGACTGGGATCGTACTGGTTGGGGTGATATAACTTTCGATAAAGGTTATGCTATGAGTAGTAACGTTGGAGTTATTAACTTAATTAATCGCCATATGAGTAGTATTATGCTAAGAAAATATTTTAAAAGATTAGGTTTTGGAAGAAAAACAGGTATAACTTTACCATATGAAGATGCAGGTAGTATAGATTTTAAATATGAAACAGAAATATATAATGCTGGATTCGGTCAAGGTATTACGACAACACCTATACAAAATGTAAAAGCTCTATCACCACTTACTAATGATGGAATGGTACTAGAACCATATATAGTAGATAAAATAGTAGATCCAGATACTAAAGAAGTTGTTTTAAAAAATAAAAGAAAAACTATAGAAAGAGTTGCTTCTTCACAGACTGTTAGTAAGATGATTAGTTTAATGAATGATTGTGTTAATGGTCTAGGCAATACAGGTAGTGGTTTTAGAATTGAAAGCGGAGAATTAATTGGTAAAACAGGAACTGCCCAAATAGCTAAAAAACATGGTGCAGGATATGAAGAAGGGAAACATAATGTAATCGCATCATTTTCTGGAATATACCCAAAGAGTAATCCTCAAATAATTATATATGCTTCAGTTAAAAAACCAGCAGGTGGAAGTCAAACACCATTATCTAATGCAGTTAAAGATATAGTTAATAATGTATCTAAATACTATGGTCATGATAAACCTGCAAAAGGAATAGAAGTAAAAGATTATAAATTACCTAGTTTAGTAAATAAAAAACTAGATACAGTTCAAAATATATTAAATAGTAATGGTATTAAATACCAAGTAATTGGTAAAGGAAATAAAGTAATTAAACAATATCCAAGTGCTAAGAAAACTATTACTACTAAAGATATAGTCTATTTAATAACAAACGATTCCCATCAAAAAGTACCTAATGTAAAAGGACTATCTTCTAAAGTAGCAAAAGATATATTAGAATTACTAGGTATAAAAGTTAAATTAGATGGAGTAGGTTATGTTACTAATCAAAGTATTAGTCCTAATACTGAAATAACTAAAGGTATGGAAATTAAACTAACATTAAAACCTAAATTTTCTAGTTAGAGGTATTTTATATGAAGAAACATAAAGAAGGATTAAAAATATTAGTAATAATTCTAATTATTATAGGTTTTTGCGGCTATAAACTAAGTAAAGAATTACCAAAAGAATTAAAAAAACATGGATTAGAAAATATTGCACAATATAAAAACTATAAAACTATGATAGAATTTAACTATGATAGTGGAGAAGACTTTGCTATCGTAGTAGATGATAAAAACAAAGTATTAACTACATTATGTCTAAATGATAAATCTACATTTATAGGTAATATAAAATATAAAAACAAAAATTATAAAGTAGTACTTAAAAATACTATAAAAGAATTTAATAAAACTAAACCTATTTCTAAGTCTTTAAATATTATTATCTATGATAAGTATAAATTAGTAAAAAGCACTAAAAAGATTATAAAGAAAAATAATAATATAAAAATAAATATAAAGAAAAGTAAATTAAAAACAAAAGGTAAAGAATTTAAATTTAAAGATACTAAAGAAAGTAGAATACTAATAAATTTAAGTATATACTCACAAGATATATTGAATAATAAAAACAAAAAATCTAAAAAAACTGTAAAATTATCTAAAGAAAAGATAAAAGAATATGCAGATAATATATATAATAAATTACTTAAATATCAAAAATCTAATAATATAGTTAATCAAGATATTAATGGTAATAATATTAAAATAAGTGATATACCTGCTTATAATAATTTATATCCTGATTCTGATAGCTGGTATTACATAAAAGATAGTAAAGTTTATGCATATATAAAATTTACTATTGATAAAGATATATATTCATTCTGTTATCAAAATAATAGTTCTAAAGAGGGGAAGTGTTAATATGAGAGAAAAAATAAAACTAGAAACAACTATAATATTACTTTTAAGTATAACTATAGTATTTGTAGGTATAGGTTTTATATATTTATCTATGAGATATAATTCTGTAAAGAAAACAAAAGAAAAATATGAAGTAAATATTACTAAAATAATAAAAGGTAATGTTATTAATGGTTCTAATAAACATATTACAACCAACTCTGAAATAACTGATAATAAGAAAACGGCTAAGTTTTCATTAAATCTAAAGAATAATAAAGACTCAGTATCTTATATAATAGTTATAAAAAATACTGGTAGTTTATCTGCTCAAATAGATAATATTATCGAAAGAACTAATTACTCAAAAGATCTTGTAACTATAAAATATAATGACATTGTAGGAGAAGTAATAGAACCAGGAGATGAAATAGAATTAGAACTTAATGTTCTATCTCCAAATAAGAATATTTTATCTAAAGATTTTATATATCAAATAACTATTTTAACATCCAATATTAATTAAAGAGATAATCGACAAATCTCTTTTTTTTTGATATAATTTAGTATATATAATAGGAGTGAAAATTATGGCTAAGAAGAAAAAGAAAAAACCAATTAATAGAAGGATTATAGAAATATTAATAGTAATTAGTATTATAGTAATATTATTAGGTACTTATCTATTATATTTAAGTAATTCCAAAAGAATATTTTTAGAATCAATCAATAATTTAACTAGTTCATTTTCTAATATAGAAGAACTTGAATCAGAATTTAAAAATTTTACTCTTGTATCTAATTTAAGTATTAATACAACAGGTAAGATAGAAGATAATAAAAAATATAATAATAAATACTATGAAATTATAACTAATTTAATAACTAATTATAATAATACAAAAGCTAATATAAATTACACTTCTAATAGAAAAAACAAAGAATTATATATAGATTATAATAGTACTGTTAATAAGAAAGATTTAATAACAGGTAAATATTTAATAAAAGATAATACAGAGTATTATTATATAAATGATATAACTGATACTTATATAAATAATGGTAATAATACATATTTTGAAACATTAAATAGTGATACTAAAGAAACTAATAATTTAATATATTTAAAAGATACTTTCAATAAATATTTTATAAAGAACTTAGATGATAAATATTTTTCTAAGCAAGAGAATAATAACTATACTAAGATAACTTTAGTATTAGATAATAAAAGATTAAATGAAACTTATAAAGATACATTAGATGATTTAAAAGAGGATAAAAAAGCTAAAGAAATAATAAAGGGTTTTGATAGAGATTTCTTTAAAAAGAAAGTAAAAGATATTAACTTTTTAAAGAAAGATAAAAAACTATATATAACTATATATACAGATAGATTTACTTATAGTCCTAATAAGTATGAAATCAAGTATAATAAATATAAATTAATATATAAAGATAATGAATTTAAATTATATAGAAATAATAATATAAGATTTAGAGGAGATATTTCTAATAAAGAAAAAAGATTAAATATTAATATTTATAATAAAAAAGATACTAAGATAGGTAATTTCAGTTTATCTAGAAAGAAAAATAAAAAGAAGATAGTATTTTACATAAAAGATAGAGGTTTAAAAAATACTGTTTCTATAAATATTAGTAAACATAAAGTAAATAAGAAAAAATATAAAAAGAATATAAATATATCTCTTAATGGAGAAAAAGATAATACAGGAATTTATAATATACTTATTAATTTTAATAATACAATAGTTAAAGCTAAGAAGATAAGAGTCGATGTATCAGAATCTAAATTAGCTAGTAGTTTACCTAAAGAGAATAAAAAACAAATAGAGAATAAAATAAAAGATATTATAGATAAGGTAATTAAGTAGGAGGATATATGAAAAAGATACCAAAGAAAGTTTTATTAGTAATATTTATATTATTATTAATATTAGTATTAGGATTAGTAATTAAATTAATAAGTTTAAAAGTAAGTAGTAAAACTAAAGAAAAAGCAGATATTGTTGTACCAATAGAAAAAGATAAATTAAATATAGACTTTAGAGTAGAAGCTAAAAAGCTAAAGAATAATGAAATGTATTATGTTATTAGAATAATTAATTATAGAAATAAAAAAGTCGCTAAAAAAGATGTTAAATATAAAATGGGATTTATATGTAATGATGATACTAAATTAGAATTATTTAAGGAAAAAGATAAAAAGAATTTATTAAATAGTAAGAATGAAGTTAAATTAAAAGTTGCTGGTAAAAAGAAAGAAAATACATTATATAAATTACATATAAAGACAAAAGATGTAAACAATGTAAATATTGATGTAAATATTGACAGTTAATAGTTGAATATAAATAAGTAATTAGGTAAAATATATATAGGATAATAAAGGAGGAATTATTGATGGAATTTTTGGATAAAGATGAAAAAATTACAATAATTAAAGATGGTAAAGAAGTAGAATGCGATGTATTATTTACTTTTGAGGGTGATGATACTAATAAATTATATGTTGGTTATAGTGATGGATCATTTGGATCTAATGGTAGAAAAAATATATATGTAGGTTCATATGATAGATCAAAAGATAATGATCAATTAGAAAATATTAAGACAGAAGAAGAGATGAAATTAGTTCAAGAAGTATTAGAACAAATTGATGAAGCAGTTCAGTTAGGAGAATAATTATGTTAGGAATATATACGGAAGAATTAGAAAAGTATATAGAAGAATTAGAAGCAAGATTGGAAGAGTATGAAAATCCAAATAATGCTATATCTGATGATTTAGACCATAATAAATGGTTAGAAAATGAGGCAGAAGCGCTTAGACAAGAAATAGAAAATCTAAGAGCAAGTGAACAAGAAATAAGGGATATTTTCGCAGAAATAGAAAAGTATAATAGAAAAATAGAAGATTATACTAAACGTATGGAAAATGCTCCGACAGAGCATCTAAAAAATGGTTATGGTCAATTAATAGAAGATTTTAAGAAGTATCAAAAAGAATTATTAAATAGAATAAATGGAAAAATGCCTGAAAGTGTAATGGCTGCTATTAATGAAAGATTAGAAGGAAACAAAGAAGATAATAATGAAAAAGAAACAGATGAAAACAAAGTAGAAGAAGATAGAAAAGAAGAAAATAAAGAAGAAGTAAAGGAAGAACCAGAAAGAGAAAGATTAAAGAGAAGTATAGAAGAAAAAGAAAAAAGAAAGAAAGAAATAGAAGATAGATTAAAAGAATTAGGTGTTGAAGTAAAAGAACCTAAAGAAGAAGAAGTAAAAATTGAAAAACAACCAAGACCAATAAAAGTAACTCCAGAACAAAACGAAAACATTGAAACTAATGCAAAGAAAGTTAGAAAATCAGCTTATGAAATTCTAAATTCTGTAATAAGAGATGAAGATGGAAAACCATATGATTTCACTATTACACGATCTAATGTTGTTGAAAAATCACGTTTGAGTGTTACTAATACTATGAAGGATTTAATATCGCATCACAATACTATATATAATGTTGCAGGAGTAGGAGCTGGACTTTTATTTACTGCTGGAAGTATTGCATATAAAGGAATTAACAAATTTCTAAGAATTTTTCATCCATCTGATGCAAAAACATATGATGAAATAGCAAAAAAACTAGATAATTTAAGTGATGAAGAAATGGAAATTTTATATAAGGAGTTAACTGGTTCAGAAGCAAATAGCATGAGGTCTTTTCAGCCGATTATGCCATTAGTAATGCAGAAGTTATCAGAATATATAGAAAAGAAGAAAAACGCTCCACTTAGATTAGAAATTTCATCCTTATATACTGATATAATAGGTAGATATGATAAAATAGAAGATTTAAAAGTAAAATTAGAAGAAACAAAAGACCCACAGGAACGTAAACAAATAGAAGCAGAAATAAAAGAATTGTCTGAAGGAGCAACAGAAAAAGTAAAAAAACTATTGGAGGACAGAAGACAATTAGATAGGAATATGCATGGAGATGGCATGCATTCATTAGCTGAAATTTCTAAAGCAATAAAATCTCAGCAAAATCAACAAGGAAAAATATTTAGTAAAAGAACTAATTTAAAAGATGCTGCTGTTGATGAGTTTAATAACGAAATGGAAGCAAAAATCAAAAAACTAAATAAAGCCATTGATGCAGGCGATGATTTAGGAGCTATCAAAGTTTTCGTTGAAAATGAAATGTATAAACAAGAGAATACTAAACAGAAAAGAACAATTTTTGGAATGGCAGAATCTGGAAGTTATAAGTATAAAGTTATGCCAGAAATGTTAGATTTCAGAAATGATCCACTACTTAGATACTTTATGGCAATAGGTACAGAAGTAGCTATTGGTGTATCTATTTACCAAAATGTAAGTAATATGATGGAAGCAAAACGAGTTGAATCAGAATACATTGCACAAAAAGGTGAAATAAATAGAGGAAATCACGATATAAATGCTGGTAATCAATATAATGAAGCTGTTGCTAAAAACGTTAGAGCTCAAGGAGGACAAATACAAAATATTACTGATCCAAACAAATTAGCTCCTAAAGTAGAACAACAATTACAATATGATAATGTAAATCATCAGGGTGTAGTTGAGTATGGTAATGCATTTGATCCTAAGAACCCAATAGGTAGTTCAGGATATAGACTAGCAGATACTGGTCCTGGAGGAGCTCATGATACTGTTGAAACACTATACAGAATAAATCACGGTATAACAAACTATTCTAAGAATCTTCCAGCAGATGGCATATTTGGCCACGTACAACATATTGTAGATCAAACAACAAAAACTATTACATCACAAATACCAGATATTATAACAAAATTTATGAGAGCTGATAAATTCTATAAAGGACGATTTGACTATGATCCACAAATACAAGTGTTACAGGACATTGTAAATAATCCGACTTCATTCATGAGTGATATGGTTAGTAGTTTTAGATCAGTATATAAAATTGGTACACAATTAACAGAAACTACAGTTGCTAAAATTCCAGAGATTCAAACTTTACTTACAGCAGCACCTGATATACAACCTGTTATTTTTCCTACAATTATGGCATTCTTAAATGCAACTGTGATGGGAGATAATAATAGAAGGGTTCAAGAAATAACGAAAGGTAAAAACATAGAAGATTTAACAGAAGAAGAAAGAGAAGAGTTAGAGAGTATTATAGCAGTTACTAATGGAGACCTTGAAAATATACTAGAAGAATCTGCTAGAAAAAAAGCAGAACGAGAGAAGAAAAAAGAAATGAATACTATGCTTGATGAAGATGATGAAAAGACTGATGACTATGAATATCAAGCAGCTATGTAATTAGGAGGATATATATGAGTGAATTTGAAGATATTCAAGATGAAAAATTAGAACTTATAATTGATGGAAAACCTACTGTATGTGATTTATTATTTACATATGATGGAGGAGACGTAGATAAACCTATTATTGGTTATACTGATAATACAACTGGTCCTAATGGAGAATTAAATATATATGTATCAAAATATGATCCATTATTTGGACCTGAAAAGTTCGAAGATATAACTGATCCAAAAGAAATGGAACTTGTAAAAGATATTGTAAGTCAAATACAAGAAAAATATGGTTAAAATATATCAAATGTGATATAATATAAAAAATTGACAAATGGAGTGATAAAATGTTAGAAGATTATAATCAAGAATTCGATAATTATATAGCTAATTTGGAAGAATCATTAAAGAAAATTGAGGATCAAATTGCAGCTAATGATGAAATAATTGCAAATAGACCTAATGATAATGAAGTTGGTGAGCGTGAAGTAGGAGGAGACTACGTTAGTAGTGAAATAATACAAAATAGTCATTTGTATGATGTTAGTGATGAAATAAATAATGATATAGAAAATGCTAAGAAAATACAAAAAGAAGTTGAAGATAAATTTAATATAATAGAAGAATATAATAAAAAGATAGAAGAATATAAAAAAGAAAAAGAAAATGCTCCAACTGACTATTTAAAAGAAGATTATGCTAATATAATTGAAGGCTGCAAAAAGTATCAACAAGAACTATTAGATGAAATAAATAAAATAGTTCCTGAAAGTATTATGGCTGAATTAGAAAACAAAAAAGAAGATCAAACAGAAATAGAAAATGAAAAAGAAGAAGAAAAAGCAAAAGAAAATGATAATAAAGAAGAAGTTGTAGAAACTCCTGGTGATAATTCTACAGATGAAGATAATAATGATTCAGCAGATAATGAAGAAGTAGAAGAAGATGAAGAAGAAAAGAATAAAGAAGCAGTAGAAAATTCATCTACATCAGATTCTGGGGATTCATCTAATAGTGAAGATGAAGAAGAAACACCAGAAGAAGAAAGAGCTAGATTGGAAGCTGAATATGAAAAAATAAATGAAGAAATCAAGCAAGATCAAGAAAAAATAAATCAGATAGAAGCAGAAGATCAATATGGAAGCGAAAATAATAATGAGAATGAAGATGAAGTTGAGAATGAGAATGACAATACTCCAAACGAACAAAATGAACAAGAAGAAAGAAGAGAGATTAGATCAACAGAAGAAATATTAGATCAAATGAAGAGAATTGTACCAATAGATAAAAAATCAGATAAAAAATATAAAGCTAGAAATATTAAATTAGGTAAAGAATTCCATAAAGATTTAAAAGAAGGAGTATTTGGATTCAATGTTCTTACTGCAGGAGTATCTTTAGTTAAGAATACAGTTAAGAAATTATCAGGATGGGTTAGATCATCTTGGGTAGATCTTGATGATGCAGTAGATGTTCAAGCAATGATTTGGATGTTACCACCAGAAGAATTCAAACAAGTTATTAATGATCTTCATGGAGAAAAAGGTGACGAATTAAGAAATAGATATTCACATACATTAATTGATAGATTTGAGCAAACTTATAGAGAATATTTAACAGAAAAACCTGAAATGTTTGAAGATGATGAAATACCTTATGATGATGAATATGACAGTGAAGAATATGATAATGAATATGATAGTGAAGAGTATGATGATGAAGAAGTTCATATAAATCCTAATCAACCAGAATCTGGTTCTGAATTAGAGGGTATGCTTGCTGAAGAAAATGATGATACTGATGATTTTGAAATAACAAGCGGAAGAAGAATGTAGAAATACGTTCTTTTTTTATTTATAAATATTATGTTATAATAAATTATATAGATAGGAGAGTTATAATGGAAAAAAATAAAAGACTTATTGATTATAATGAAAGAATAAAACAATCTACTATTAGAATAAAAGATTTATTTAGAACTAATAATTATGATAATATAATTAATATATTAGAATCTTTAGATAAAGATAGTATAGAAATGGAAGATATATTAGATAATATAGATCATGAATCTGATGAGTATAAAGAGTATATTGATTTAAGAGAAAACTTTAATAATATGATTACTAGTAATATAGGTAAAAAGTTTTTAGAGGAAGGAAATTATAAAGAATATATAGATAGAATAAAAGTTCTTAAAGAAGGAAAGAATATAGATAAAGATATTCTTCCACGTACAAAAGAGGAAACAAAACCACATAAGTTTTTTGGAAAGATTATAGATACTTTTAAAGCTTTCAGAAAACTAAATGAACTTATGGGCTTTTCAATGGCTAGACATTTTAGAGAAGAACCTTATAAAGAAGATCTTATTGAGAGATTAATGCCAATAGCTTATGGTATAAGTGATAAAACATATGAAGAAGCAATGAAAGAACATACAGAATATGTTAGAAGTCAAAGAGAGAAAAATAATGAATTAAAGGAAATGTTTAATAAACAAGATGATACTAATGAAAAAGAAAATACTATAGGAAGTAAATAACTTCCTTTTTTGATGCAAAAAAATAAACCTATATTTAGGTTTATTCATCTTTAAAATATTTATTAATAAATCCTTTAGCTAATTCTATTAATACAAATATAACTATATTAAATATAAATACAATACCTATTTGAGTTATATTTAACATATGTATATGAAGTAATTTTCTAGCAGGAGTAATAAATGTTAATACTTGTATAATTATAATAGCAATTAATCCAATATTGAAATATTTATTAGAGAACCAACCTTGTTTATATATAGGTTGTTTTAAATTACGACAGTTTATTGAATAGAATGTTTCTTGTACTATTAAACATAATAATGCCATAGTTTGAGCAACTCCTATACCATAATTCATTCCAAATAAGAAACACATAAGTACTACTAAACCTTCTAATAAAGAAGAGAATATAAGTTGAGCATTTACCCATGGAGTAAAGAATTTACTTGTACTCTTACGTGGAGGTCTTTTCATAACATCAGAAGATGCTTTTTCAAAGGCCAGTAATATAGAAAGACCAGCATCTGTAACTAAATCAATATATAAGATATGAATAGGAAGTAGGGCATTGACTGCAAAAAACATACCAGCTACTACTATAAATATTTCTGCAAAGTTACTAGATAGGGAATATATAATGACATTTCTAATATTATCAAATATTCTTCTACCTTCATAATTAGCATCTACAATAGTAGAAAAACTATCATCTAGTAATAAAATATCAGCAGTACTTTTAGTAACTTCAGTACCTGTTTTACCCATTCCAATACCAATATCAGCAAGTTTTATAGAAGGTGCATCATTAACACCATCACCAGTCATTGCAACTACTTTATTATTGTGCTGTAATGCTGTAACAATTCTAACTTTATCTTCAGGAGATACTCTCGCATATACACTATATTTTAATACTACATGAGTAAGTTCTAAATCAGATAGTTTAGCTATATCTTTTCCTTCTATACCAACTGAATCTTCATTAGCTAATCCAACATTTTTAGCTATTTCCATAGCTGTAGTTAAATTATCACCAGTAATCATAATAGGAGTAATACCACAAGCTAAACATGTTTCTATAGACTTCTTAACAGTATCTCTAGGAGGATCTATCATACCAACCATACCTATAAACACTAAATCTTTTTCTTCTAAATCAGCTGTATCTTTATAAGCAAAAGCAAGTACTCTTAAAGCTTTAGTAGACAATTTCTTTTCTATTTTAAATAACTCATCTTTTTTCTTTTTATCTAATTTTTCTTTTTTACCACCAATTAATATATATTTACTTTTAGAAAGAATAGATTCTAAACTACCTTTAGAATACAATCTCATATTTTTACCATCTGTATATAAAGCACTCATCATCTTTCTAATAGAATCAAATGGAATATCACCAACTCTTCTATTATGAGACATCATTTCATCATAACTAATATTATGATTAATTAAACATTCTATTAAAGCAGTCTCCGTAGGATCACCAATTAATTTTTTCTTTATATAACTAGTATCATTTGCTAACATCATAGCTTTTACTAATAAATTATCTTTCTCATATTTATAATCTTTTTCATCTATAACATTATTATTAATATATATCTTAGTAACAGTCATCTTATTCTGAGTAATAGTACCAGTCTTATCAGAACAAATAACTTCTACATTACCTAAAGTTTCAACAGAAGATAATGTTCTAGCAATAGTTCTTTTTTTAGCTAAAGAATTAACTCCAATAGAAAGTGAAATAGTAATAACTGCAGGTAATCCTTCAGGTACTGCAGATACCATCAAACTAATCGCTAACATAACAACACTAATTAAACTGCTTTTTAAAACAAATATATTATATACAACTACAAATACTATAATTACACTAACTATCTTAGTTAAACCTTCACTAATCTCTGTAATTTTCTTTTGTAGTGGAGTAGGTACATCTTTCTTTTCAGTTAAAGTATTAGCTATTTTACCAAGTTCAGTATTCATACCAATATCAGTCACTATAACTAAACCTTTACCAGAAGTAACATCACACCCAGAATATACCATATTATATCTATCATTAATTAATACTTCATTTTTTATAACTTTATCATCTTTACTAACTGGAACACTTTCACCAGTAAGTAGAGATTCATCTACACATAAATTACTACATTCAATAATTCGTGCGTCAGCAGGAATCTTATCACCAGCTTCTAAATATAAAATATCACCAGGTAATAAATTTTCTACATTAATTATTATATCTTTACCATCTCTTTTAACCTTACAATTAGTTCTTTCTACTTTTTGCAAAGACTCAATAGAAGCATCTGCTTTAGCCTCTTGAACATATCCCATTAATACATTAAGTAATACAATTATAATAATAAGAATAGTATCAGTAAGACTTTCTCCTGCCATAAATGAATATATTCCAGATATAACAGAAACTATTAGTAATAATTTAATCATTAAATTGTCAAATTGATTTAAAAACAATTGCCATTTAGTAGTTTTATGTTTATTCTCAATCTTATTTTTACCAAATTCTTTTTTTCGTCTTATAACTTGTTTATTAGTAAGCCCCTTCTTAGAAGAGTTCAATTCTTTATAAACATCTTCTATTTTCTTTCTATACATATATTCACCCCATATACTATATATATTATACCATCAATACTAATAAATTATATATATTATAATTATCACTTTACATAAAAATTAAAAATAATGTATAATACTAGATAGGAAAGAGGTGTAATATGATTAAACTAGTAAAAACACAGAAGGAAGCTAATTGTATTACTCATTGTGGTACTATACATGCAGATGAAGTATTCGCAACTGCCTTTTTAGAATTATATAAAAAAGATATAAAAGTAATAAGAGTAACAAGAGTGGATAAAAATATATCAAAAGATACAATTGTATATGATATAGGTAGAGGAAAGTTTGACCACCATCAAGAAGATGTAGAAACAAGAGAAAATGGTATAAAATATTCATCTATCGGACTATTATGGAAAGAATTTGGAAAAGATTATTTAAAAAATAAAAATATAGAGGATATAGATGAAGTCTTTAAACTAATAGATAAAGAATTAATAGAAGGAATAGATGCTATTGATAATGGAATATTTCCTATAATAGAAGCAAACTATAAAGTAAAAACTATAAGTGATATTATAAGAGCTTATAATCCAAGTTTTTATACAGAACAAGAAGAAAATAAACAATTCTTAAAAGCAGAAAAACTAGCTAAAGAAATATTATCTGAAACTGTATATAATGTAGTAGGAAGAGTAAAAGGTAAAAAAGAAGTAAATAAATTAATAGATAAAAATGAAGAATTATATTTAGAATTAGATAAGTATTTACCATATGAAGATGCAATACTTACTAATCCTAAAGGAAATAATATAATGTTTGTAGTATATCCATCTAATAGAGAAGGATATGCTATTAAAACAGTACCTAAATCATTAGAAGATCATACCGACAGATTATTACTTCCAGAGAAATGGGCTGGGTTAGCTCATAAAAAACTAGAAGATATAACAGGAGTAAAAGGAGCAATCTTCTGTCATAATAATAGATTTATCGCAACAGCAGAAACAAGAGAGGCTGCATTAAAACTAGTAAAGGAAGCTTTAAAATAAGGAGGAATATCATGAGTATTTATGATTATGTAGTTAAAGATAGAAATGGTAAGGATGTAAAGATTAGTGATTATAAAGATAAAGTATTATTAATAGTTAATACTGCTACTGGGTGTGGGTTTACACCTCAATATGAAGGGTTAGAAACTTTATATAAGAAATATCATGATAAAGGTTTAGAAATATTAGATTTTCCATGTAATCAATTTGGTAAACAGGCTCCAGGCACTAATGATGAAATACATGAATTTTGTCAGTTTAAATATAATACTAGTTTTGATCAATTTGATAAGATTGATGTTAATGGAGAAAATGAAATAGAACTATTTAAATATTTAAAAGATAATGCTAAAGAAGATATAGTTAAAGGTATGAAACATAAAGTAACTATGAAAGGTATAGAAAAGATTAGTTCTACTTATAAAAATAAAAATGATATTAAATGGAATTTTACTAAATTTTTAGTAGATAAAAAAGGTAATGTAGTATCTAGGTATTCTCCTATAGAAGATCCTAGTATTATGGAAGATGAAATAAAAGAATTATTATAGGAGGTTGTTATGTACGATATTATAATTATAGGAGCAGGACCTGCAGGTTTAACTGCTGCAATCTATGCTTTAAGAGCTAATAAAAAAGTTTTAGTATTAGAAGCTAAAACTTATGGAGGACAAATAGTAAATGCTTCTAATATAGAAAATTATCCAGGTATTAAAAGTATTAGTGGATTTGATTTTTCTACTAATTTATATAATCAAGTAAAAGATTTAGGTGGAGAAATTAAAATAGAGACAGTTATAAATATAAATGATAAAAAAGAAGTTACTACTAATAAAGATAAATATAATACTAAAGCTATTATTATTGCGACTGGTTCTAATAATAGAAAACTAAATATAGATAAAGAAGAAGACTTTATTGGTAAAGGAGTATCTTATTGTGCTACTTGTGATGGAGCTTTTTATAAAGATAAAGATGTTATGGTAGTTGGTGGAGGAAATACTGCTTTAGAAGATAGTTTGTATTTATCTAATATTGTAAATAAAGTATATTTAGTTCATAGAAGAGATGAATTTAGAGGAGAAAGTAAATTTGTAGAAGAAATTAAAACTAAAGATAATATAGAATTAGTATTAAATTCTACTATTAAAAGTATTAATGGTATAGATACTTTAGAAAGTATAGATGTTATAGATAAAGAAAATAATATTAGAAATATTAAAGTAAATGGTTTATTTATAGCTATTGGACAAGAACCTAAAAATGAAATATTTAAAAATATTATTAATATAGATAGTAATGGTTATATAGAAACTAATGATGGAGTACATACTAATATAGATGGTATCTATGTAGCAGGTGATTGTAGAAATAAAGATTTAAGACAATTAACTACTGCAGTTAGTGATGGAAGTATTGCTGCTACTACTGCTATTAATGAAATGAAATAAAAAAGAAGATTTATCTTCTTTTTTTTATCTTTTAGAAAGTTCTACTATCTTTTCCCAAGAGAGAGGTCCTACTAAACCAGTTTCTATAATATTATAATCATTTTGTATTTTTCTAATAGAGCTTTCTGTTAAATCATCAAATACTCCATTAACTCTAACTCCTGGTATAGATTTATCATATTTACATATTTTAAGTAAAAATCTTTGTAATCTTAATACATCACTATTATTCATACCTTTACTTAAAAAATATCCTGGATATAAATAATTTGCATATTCACTATACTCACTAGGTATAGTTTTTAATAATTTATCATAAGTAGTTTTTAATAGATTCCAATCAGTATAAGTTACTTCTCCAGTAGCAGGTAATCCATATTTATTTTGAAAAGCCAATACCATAGTTTTAGTATTATCATTATATACAGAATTAGTTTTTAAATTAGGTATATCATTATCTAAAAAAGCAATAGCTCCTAAATAATAATGAATAAATTCTACTTCTATACCAGTATCTCCATACTTAACAACATCTTTAAATGAAAAATCTGCTTCTTCAGGAGATAATCCTTCAGAATAAATATCAGATAGTTTTTTAACACTATTATAAATATATTTAATTCTATACCAAGTTGCTTTATCTACTATACCAGTTATAGGTAGAGAAAATATTTCTTGAAACTTTTTAACAGCATCTTCAGTAGAAGAATCATAAGCACCATCTTCTCCAGTAATAGTAGGTATAGCAGGATAATTTAATTTAATTCTTTTTAAATCTCTTTGGATTGCTCTAACAGGATTACCAACATCTCCAAGTCCAACTTCATAACCAGGATAACTAACAGTAGATCCTCCTATAGGGGCATTATATTTAATATTAACATCATTACCATAATAATTTTTAAGTATTTGTAATGGATTCTTACCTTGATTAGCTAAAGTAACAGTACCCCATTGTGAAAGCCCATTACAAGTAGTTTTTCTACCATCACAATATCTTGTAAAATATGGTTGTATTTGACCTTCCTTATATACATAATCATTAAAAGCATCAGTGACTATATTATTAATATTTTCATAAATACTTCTATTAGGTATATAAGTTTGATCATATATAGGACTAGATGTTATATCAAAACTATAACCTTTAGTATGATACCATTCATTATAAATTCTATTCATTGCAAAAGATACAATAGCTAATATATTAGCTTTTAAAGAATTAGTAGGCCAAGTAGGGTATAGTTCACTAGAAGCAACATTAGAAATATAATCTACAAATGGAACAGTAATATTAGATGCTGCTTCATCTGGTTTACCTAAATGAACAGTTATTTCTTCAGGTATAACAGGATATTTAATTGCCATTAAGAAACATCTCCAATACTAGGTATTACATTAATATATTGAATAATAGTTATAGAACAACAAATAGATATAGTATATTCTTGCCTCATATTTCCTTTTATAGCTTCTAATTTATATTCTGTAAATTTAGGTACCTCTTCATCATTAGAAATAGCTCTAGGAGCAGGAAGTACTATATCATTAATCATTCCAGAATTATCTGTTTTTCCTTCATAAAAAATAACATTATTATTACCAATTACTTTACTAACTCTTATATTAATATCACTAACAGGTATTGCTTCATTAATAGAAGAAGCACGTATTTTTAAATAACCAAAACCTGGATTATTATTAATAAACTCTAAATAACTAGAATCATTCTTTAATACTTCATCATCTATATATACATCTTTCATATAATCACCTCTATATCTTTAATATTTGACCTATAGATAAATTAGTACTTTTTAAATTATTTTTACTAATTAAATCATTAACAGTAGTATTAAATTTCTTAGAAATAGAATACAGGCTATCGCCTTTTTTAACAGTATAAGTATTAGTAGTAGGACTGTAACTACTACCAAAACATTCTTCAACAACACTATTATCAGTTCTTATTTTTAAAACTTGTCCAATAAACAAATTATTAGTATTTAAAGCATTATCTTGTATTATAGTATCAACACTAATATTATTGTTTTTCGCAATACTATATAAATTATCTCCTTTTTTAACAGTATAATTAATAAAAGAAGGAGGCATAGTAGTAACAGATTCATTAGTTTCAGGTATTCTTAAAGTTTGACCTATAGATAAATTAGTACTCTTTAAATTATTTAATTTTATAATTTCATTTACTGTAGTATTATAAATCCTAGCAATAGAATACAAACTATCTCCTTTTTTAACAGTATAATAAAACATATTAGATGGATTAGTTCCACTATTAGTAGGTATTTTTAATACTTGACCAACTTTTATATTAGAATTAGTTAAATTATTTAAGTTATATATATCCATTGCGGATACTCCAAATTGTTTACTTATACCATAAATTGTATCTCCAGCTTTAACAGTATATTCCCTCATATTTTCACCTCTAAATAAGTATATGTATAAGGTCTATCTATTTTGACAAAATAGAGTATTTATGGTATTATTAATATGTCAAGGAAACTTGCATACAATAAAAAGGAACACTTAATTTTGCCGGTTGAGTGTTGCCATAAATTTGGTTTCACCTAACTAAGCATTAGTTAGGTGATTTCTTTTATATTAGTACTGTAAAAAGCAATAATATTAAAAGCAAGATAGTAGTGATTAATGAAAGAATTAAAAAATCTTTCTTAGTCATATTATCGCCTCCCTTCATGATGAAGTTTGGCATCACCCAACTATTAAGTATTCCTAATTAAAGTATACTACTTATATACATTAAAAACAATCGAACAAACAAAGATATTTGTTCTTTTTTTATATAAAAAAACATAATAACTAACTAGAGGTGACTTATGTTTTTTAAAAGAAT
>JAFWNS010000005.1 GCA_017510225.1 Bacilli bacterium | reverse complement strand
ATTGCTGCTTTATAAATAGTACCATATGCATTATATACCTTTTTCAATTCTTTCTTTACGTGTTTTATTTTATCGTTTTCTGGAACTTTAGTATCTATAATATCTTCATATCTACTATTTAAACCAGGTTTTTCGCTATTTACTTTAGCAACTTCACTAGCTTTAGATGTTAATGCTGAACTAATAGCATCATCTACAGTCTTATATCTAGCATATTTATTTGTACCAGTTGTTGAATAAACATATAGATTAATAGATACTTGATTACCAACAGATTCAATATTTTGGAATGATTTAAATAAATCCTTTTTATAACTAGTTACATCATCTATATATTTCTTTTGTGCATTACTATCAGATATTCCCTTAGCAATTACTCCAATAAGAAGAGCTATTACTAAAAATGCAGCTACTGCTATAGTAACGACTACCCATGTTTTAGGTTTTTCACTAGAAGTAACACTAGTAGTTTTCTTTTCTACTTTAGTTGGTACTTTCTTTCCTTTACCACCTACTTTAGTTCCACATTCTGTACAAAACTTTTGACTATCACTTAATTTAGCTCCACATTCAGAACAAAATTTACTCATACAATCACACTCCTATATAAATAAAGTATAACATATTTAGATAAAATATGTTATAATAAATTTACATCTTATAAAGAGTGATGGAGGGACTAGCCCTATGAAGTCACACCAACCTATTTAAGTTAGGTGGTAATGCTAGATCTATAAGATAACTTTTCATGTACTCAAGAGTTATCTTGGGTATTTTTTTATGAGATGTAGAAAGGAGGTAAATATGTATTACAGTAATGAGATTGTTTTTAGAGGACATCCAGATAAAGTATGCGATCAAATAAGTGATGCGCTTCTAGATGAATACTTAAAGAAAGATAAAAATAGTAGATGTGGTATAGAAGTTATGGGTGGAAAGAAGAAAATATTTATTTCTGGTGAGGTTACATCTAATAAAAAAGTTAATATAGACAAAGTTGTTAAAAGAGTTTTAAAAGATGTAGGTTATTCTACTGACTATGAAATAATTAATGATATTGGTAAACAAAGTCATGATATTGCTTTAGGTACTAACAATGATATTGGTGGTGCTGGTGATAATGGTATGATGTTTGGTTATGCTTGTAATGATACTAAAGAGTTATTACCTACCGCCATGGTTATATTACAAAAACTTAGTATGAAGTATGATGAATTAAGGCAAAAAGATAAAAGATTTCTACCTGATGGTAAAGCACAAATAACTGGTGTTTATAAAAATAATAAATTAATAAGTATCAAGACTTTTACTGTTTGTTATCAAAACACCGAAAAAGATAGAAATTCTACTGATAAAATAATTAAAGATATTTGTATAAGTATTTGTAATGATTATAATATTTCAGTAGAAGAATTTCTAATTAATCCTACTGGTAAATTCTTAATTGGTGGTTTCTTAGGAGATACAGGTCTTACTGGTAGAAAAATTGTTGTTGATACATACCAATCTTTTTCTAAAGTTGGTGGAGGTGCTTTTTCTGGTAAAGATCCTACTAAAGTAGATAGATCTGGTGCTTATAAAGCTAGAGAAATAGCTAAACAAATATTATTAGAAAAGAATTTAAAATGGTGTCTAGTACAAATATCATATGCTATAGGAAAAGAATATCCTCTAGCTATCTATATTAATACTGATAAAGGTTATATAGAAACACCAAAATATCTATATGAAGAATGCAAAGTAAAAAACATAATAAAAGATTTAAAACTACTAGAAGAAAATTATGAAAAAAGATCTATGTTTGGACACTTTATAAAATAAAAAGTAAATACATTTGTATTTACTTTTTTAATATTTCTTTCATCTTTAAATTAATTTGTTTCATAGTATTATCTATACTACCACTATTATCTATAATTATAGGTTTATATTTTTTTAATTTATCTTTAGAAAAATCCTTTTCATCTGCAATAAATCTTCTACATAATTCCATATATTTTTTATGTTTTTGTTCTTTTTCTCTTAAGAAAGCTCTTTCAAATCTAATATCACTATCTAATTCAAAGTAAAATGGATAAACATTATCTTTACCAAAATAATCTACATAGTCTTTATAACCTTCCCAAGTATTAATAACTAAGTATATTTTATTTTTATCTATATCGTCTCCCCTAGTAGCATAACTCCATACTCCATGAGCAGTATTATAATCTCTTCTTTCTACTAATTTATTATCACTCTCTAATTTATCCATAGTATCTTTATCTATAAAGTGATATTCCTTACCTTCAAGTTCCCCTCTTCTTTTAGGTCTAGTTGTATATAATACTATAGTTTCTAAATTATACTTATCTAATACTTTATTATAAAAATAATCTTTACCACTACTAGATGGTCCAATAAACATTATAATCATAGAAATACCTCCATTTATTATAATTCAAATTGTGAATTATATAAATCTGCATAAAAACCATTTTGTTTTATTAATTCATCATGTGTACCTTGTTCTATAATATTACCTTCATTCATTACTAATATTAAATCTGCATTTTTAATAGTAGATAATCTATGAGCTATTATAAAACTAGTTCTACCTTCAGTTAACTTATCCATAGCTTGTTGTACTAATTCTTCTGTTCTAGTATCTACATTAGAAGTAGCTTCATCTAATATTAAGAATGGAGCATCTTTTATCATACCTCTAGCTATTGTAAGTAACTGTTTTTGTCCTTGACTAATACTATCATTATCTGCAACTCTAGAATTTAATCCACCAGGTAATGTCTTTATAAAGTGGTCAATTCCAACAGTCTTACATGCTTCCCATATTTCTTCATCAGATACATTCTTTTTATTATATCTAATATTCTCACCAACAGTGCCATCAAATAACCAAGTATCTTGAAGTACCATTATAAATAAATCATGTATTTGTTCCCTAGTTAAATCTTTAGTATTAACTCCATCTATTATAATATCTCCATTTTCTATATCATAAAACTTCATTAATAAATTAACCATAGTAGTCTTACCTGCTCCTGTAGGTCCAACTATTGCGATCTTTTGTCCTGATTTAGCTTTAGCACTAAAGTCCTTTATAATTATTCTATCTGGATTATATCCAAACTTAATATTTTTAAATTCTATATTTCCTTTAACTTCCTTTATTTCTTTAGACTTCTTCTCTTTTATCATTTCATCTTCATCTAAGAAGTCAAATACTCGCTCGGATGCAGCAGCAGTTGCTTGTAATCCTGTCATAGCTTGAGCTATTTGAGAAAGTGGATTAGTAAATAATCTAATATAGATCATAAATGCTACTATAACACCAAATGTAATTACATTATTCATAGTAAGTAATGCCCCTACTACACAAACCATAACATAACCAAAGTTTCCAATAAACATCATAATTGGTTGCATTATACCTGATAAGAATTGACTTGTTTTACTAGAATGATATAGTTTATTATTTATTTTAGAAAATTCCACTTTAGCTAGTTTATCACCATTATATGCTTTAACAACATTATGTCCTGAATATGTTTCTTCTATATAACCATTTAAGTCACCTAACTGATTTTGTCTTCTAGTAAAATATTTTTGTGATTTAGATAATAATAACCCCATAAACATAAATCCAATAATACTAGAAAGTATAGCAGTTATAGCTAAATGCCAATCTGTTATAAACATCATTATAATTGAACCAATAAATAAAGTTAAATTAGATACTAACATACCTAAACTTTGATTCATATTCATACCTATAGCATCTACATCATTAGAAACTCTAGATAATATATCACCTGTTTCATGTTTATCAAAGTATTTAAGTGGTAATTTATTAATCTTATTAGATATATTAGTTCTTAATCTTTTAGCAAAGTTATTAGAAATAGTTGCCATTAAATAACCTTGTATATATCCAAATAATAAACTAAATATATATAAACAAGCTAGTATTAAAGAAATAGTTTTTACTTTAGACATATCTATTTTAGGTTTTATTAAGTTATAGATTGATTT
>JAFWNS010000004.1 GCA_017510225.1 Bacilli bacterium | reverse complement strand
AAATAGCGAAAAACCTGGTTTAAATAGTAGATATGAAGATATTATAGATACTAAAGTTCCAGAAAACGATAAAATAAAACACGTAAAGAAAGAATTGAAAAAGGTATATAATGCATATGGTACTATTTATAAAGCAGCAATTAAACCAGCGGGTACACCTACTAGTATGAGACAAGATTATTCAGAAGCAAGAGCAGATTTCACAATTAAATATGCTGCACTTAATAGAGCTTTAAAAGAATAATTAAAACATGTTTTAAAACATGTTTTTTTTATTAAGAAAATATTTACAAATGTAATATCCATTACTATAATAAAATAAAGGAGGATTATATGAAAAAGATAGTATTAAGTTTATTTATTGTTTCATTACTATTTACAGTAACTGGATGTTTAGAAAAGGAAAAAAGTGTTAAAAAGAAAGATAATTCTAAAAAAGTATATGGTGTAGTAGAAGAGTATAGTAGTATGGATGATACTACTAAAAAGTATTCTGATTATAAGTATGATAAGAAAACAGGTTTAATAGAGGAATATAAAGAACAAAATGGTGCTTATACAACTACTTATAAATTATCTTATGATGATAATAAAAATCTAATTAAAAAGGAAGAAATATCTAAAGATACATTAACAGCCACTTATACTTATAATAGTGATAATACTATTTCCAAATTATCTTATACTTCAACTAATCCTAGTAATATAGATCATGGTAAAGTATTTGAATATAGGGATTATAAAAAGGATGATAAAGATAGAGTAATTTCTTATTCAACTTATAATATTACTAGAGGTAATTATAAAATGGATTATACTTTTAAATATGATAATAAAGATAGAGTGATAGAAGAAACTCAAACTACTGATAAATCATCATATACAATAAAATATAAGTATGATAAGAATGGCAATAAGATAGAAGCAAAAACTTATAAAGGTAATAGTTCATATTCTACATTCTATAAAACTTATAAATATAAAGTAATTGGTACATATAAAAAATAACTCATTAGAGTTATTTTATTTTATCTAATAATTGTTTTAAAAATTGTACTGATACTTTAGAACGTTCTTCTACAAAGTCATCAAAGTCTATATGATTGTTAGCTTCTTTATTAGGAGAATCTGATATAGATCTAATTACTAAGAAAGGAACATTTGATAAATAACATGCTTGTGCAATAGCAGCTCCTTCCATTTCTACGCATAATGCATTAAACTTCTTATTTATTTTTTCTCCCATTGATAATTCAGTTACAAATATATCTCCAGATGCAATAGTACCTAAATGTACTTTACTATCTATTTTAATATCTTTAGCTAATTTAACTAAATAAGAATCACAGTCCATATAAACACCAACATTAGGGATATGACCTCTCTTATGATCAAATATTTTTAAATCAAAATCATGTTGAACAAGTTTTTCTCCAACAACAACGTCATATATATTAACATCTTTACTAACACTACCCGCAACACCAATATTTATAATACAATCTATTTCTAATTTATCAATAAGTATTTGTGCACATCTAGCAGCATTAACTTTCCCAACACCACATTGTACTAAGATACAAGTTTTATTTTTATGTTTACATTCATAAAATGTCATATCAAATATTTTAAATTCATTTACTACTTCAAATTCTTTAAAAGCAGCATTTAATTCTTCTTTCATTGCGACTATTAAACCAATTTTTTTCATAATATCACTTCCTAATAATATTTTATATTGTTATAGTAAAAAAGTAAATAATATAATTTATGTTATAATATAATTATGGAGGGTGAAATTATGAGTAAATATAATAATTATAAGTCAATACCAGTAGATAGTTTATCTAAAGAAGAATTATCAGAAGCTATACATGAATGGGCAGAAGGATCTAAGGCTTTAGAACGTTTATTATTACTTTGTTACCATAATAATATTAAAACAGTAGGATCTCATATCATAGATGGGAATTCATATTTACAGTTTAATTATAATGAAGAAAGAGAAAAGTTAGAGAGAATATTTAATACTGTTATTAGACAAAAAAATTCAGATTTGTTTTTTAATCCAGGTCCAGGGAATCCATTTAGTGGTCCGGAATGGGATTTACCTACATTATCAATAGGTTATTATCCATTATCAGAAGAAGAAATTAATAGAAATTATGATGTAGTATCATATAATTTATTAAATGAAGAAAAATTTAAAGATAATTTTGTAAAACAATTATTTAATTTTGCAGAACATTGTAATAATAAAAATAGTAACATATCATTTAGATTAAGAAATATTGATAATAACTATATATTTACTATTGAATCTAGTCCAATTCTTGATGAAGAATTTGATAGATTAAATGATGCTTTTACAAGTTCAGGTTTAGAAGAAGTAGAATTATCTCGTGAGTTTGTAGAGGACAACAGACATCATTGGAAAATAGAAGATAGTAATCTTAACTTATTAATAGAAAAAGTTAATAAGAGTATTTCTGAAATAATTAAAAAAGATGTTGTAAAAGCTCCAACATCAGAAGAAGAGGTATTAGACTTTAATAGACGTGCAAAGTTTAAGAAAGATAATATGCGTAATACACCAATAGGAGAAATGGAATTTGATAAATGGTTGATGTCTGAAAGAGAAAGACTTTATGGACCTAGGGAAGAAGATAATAAAATAAGATAAAAAAAGAACTTATCGTTTGATAAGTTCTTTTTATGTCTAATGGAGCGGATGATGGGAATCGAACCCACGTAGTCAGCTTGGAAGGCTGAGGTTCTACCATTAAACTACATCCGCATATAAATTTTAATCGAACCTAGGCCCGACTAAATAAAGTAGACAATAACAATTATACTAAAAATATAATTAAAGTCAAGTTTTTTTAATAAAACTTTTAATTTTGAAATATTTATAATATACTTAATGTAGGTGGTAGTATGAAAATATTAGCAAGTGACTTTGATAAGACATTATATATTGATGATGAAGATAAGTTAAATAGGAATGTAGAAGCGATTAGAAATTTTATTATTAATGGTAATTTATTCTGTATAATCACTGGGCGTAATTATTCTGATTTAAAAGGTCTTCTTAATAAATATAATATACCTTATAGTTATTTAATATGCCAAGATGGGGCGAAAATATACAATAATATGGATTATTGTATTAATACAGTTCCTTTAGATAGTGATGTTGTGAACGAAATTTGTGATTTATTAGATTCTAAGGATTATCCATATTATTTAGATGATGGCTATAATATAACTACTAATAGAGATGATTGTGTAAAAATAGTAGTAGAGTGTAATGATGAAGTAATGGGTAAAAATATAATTGAGAGTATTAGAAATAATGTTGATGTCTATATTTATAAAAGTAATAGACATGTAAATATAGTTAGTAAGGATGTTAATAAATCTAATAGTTTGAATAAACTAATTGAATTAGAAAAACTAAATAGAAATGATATTTATGTTATTGGTGATGATATTAATGATGTAGAAATGCTTAAAGATTTTAAAGGAGCAGTTATGAGGGGGCATTCTGATAGTTTAGATAATACGGATAAAAAAGAATATAATTATTTATATGAATATATAGAAGAATTAAGTAAAAATTAATTCTTTTTTTCATATTATTTAATATGAGTAATTTTCTATTTAATTTAATATCTAATTATGGTTATTTTGGTATGTTTGTTGGTATGGTATTAGAAGCAGTAATAATAATTATACCTAGTGAAGTAATACTTGCTACTGCTGGAATACTTGCAAGTAGAGGAATATTCACTATTTGGGGAGCTTTTATAACAGGTTTGCTTGGTAGTGTTTTTTGTGCAATAATAATTTATTTTATTGGTTATTTTGGAGGAAGACCTTTTATAAAGAAGTTTGGTAAGTATTTTTTTATGAAAGAAAGTGATTTAGAAAAGTCAAATTCTTGGTTTAATAAATATGGTATGTTAGGAGCTTTAATAGGTAGAAATTTTCCAATAGTTAGAACTTTAATATCATTACCAATTGGTATATATAGATTATCTTTTATTAAATTTTTAATATATACAACTATTGGATCTATTCCTTGGACGATACTATTTATATATTTAGGATATGCTTTAGGTAATAGTTGGATATTAGTAAATAGTAAGATATCTTATTTAAAAATTCCTATTAGAATATTATTAATTTTTTTAATAGTTTTCTATTTTTATAAAAAGTTAAAGAAAAAATACAAATACTAGTATTTTTTTAAATACTATGGTATAATGAGTTGCGGTAATTAGAGGTGGAAGTATGAAAAAAAGAAATGTTGCGATAATTGCGCATGTAGATCATGGTAAGACAACTTTAGTAGATGGTATATTAAAATCTTCTGGTATGTTTAGAGATAATGAAGATGTTT